>CAYGNA010000004.1:0-15603 GCA_964351065.1 uncultured Pseudomonadales bacterium | reverse complement strand
AGCGTACCGCTAGCGACGCGCACCCGGGCCGAGACGGTACCGCTGGCCGAATCAATGTCGCTCGCACTGATACCAGCGATTGCAGTCGCCACATCTTCATTAATACTCTGTGCACCCGGGACAGTAAGTACAGGCGCATCGTTGACCGCGGTAACCGTGATCGTGAAGGTTTGCGACGCGCTGGTATCATCGCCACCATTGGCTGTACCACCATCGTCCGACAATATTACCGTGACTGTCGCAACGCCGCTGGCATTCGCCGTTGGCGTAAACGTCAACTGACCTGCTGCACTAATAGCTGGCTGAACGCTAAACAGACCATTGTTGTCGTTAGTCACATCGTAGGAAAGCGCTTGTCCCGATTCGTCAGCAGGACCCGCCGAACTCACTGTAATGAAACCGGCAACACTTTGCGCTGTTGTGTCTTCCGGGAAAGGACCCTGATCGGCACCCACGCTAAACGTGGGTTCATCGTTCACCGCGTCAACAGTGATATCGACGGTTTTCTCATCAATTCCAGCACCACCGGCACCAGTGTTACCACCATCGTTCACTGTAACAGTCAGCGTATCAGCACCATTGTAGTTCAGGGTACTCGTGTAGCTAAGCGATGCCAGGGTACTGTTAACCTCGGCAAGCGTGCCACTCACCGTAAAGTCCGCGCTGCCGTTCGTGCCGCTGCTCACGCTCGCACTGCCCGCCAACCCGACATTTAGCGTACCGCTAGCGACGCGCACCCGGGCCGAGACGGTACCGCTGGCCGAATCAACATCAAGGGCGCTGACACCAGTGATTGCAGTCGCCACATCTTCATCTATGCTCTGCGCACCGGGGACGGTAAGTACTGGTGCATCATTTACCGGGTTCACCGTCAGGTTGAATGTGCTGTTAGCTGGCGCACTGCCATCCTCGTTACCATCTTCAACATTTACCGCAAAGGATGCGGTGATCGTCTCGCTGCCGTCGTGCACAAACGTCACTTGACCTGCCGTCAACTCGGTACCGCTAAAGGTTGAGGCATCAACTCCGCCCACCTGCAGTTTGCCATTGCTTGCGCCGCTCGTGGTGAACGTGACAGTTGCATCACTATCATCCGGATCGGTATAACCCAGGTCAGTTGCACCAATCGTATAAGTGCCCGCTTCATCGAGACTCGCTGCGAGATCACCCGTCAGCACCGGCGGGTCGTTTACCGGTGTCACCGTCAAGTTAAACGTGCTGTTAGCTGGCGCACTGCCATCCTCGTTACCATCTTCAACATTTACCGCAAAGGATGCGGTGATCGTCTCGCTGCCGTCGTGCACAAACGTCACTTGACCTGCCGTCAACTCGGTACCGCTAAAGGTTGAGGCATCAACTCCGCCCACCTGCAGTTTGCCATTGCTTGCGCCGCTCGTGGTGAACGTGACAGTTGCATCACTATCATCCGGATCGGTATAACCCAGGTCAGTTGCACCAATCGTATAAGTGCCCGCTTCATCGAGACTCGCTGCGAGATCACCCGTCAGCACTGGCGCGTCATTTACCGGTGTCACCGTGATCTTGAAAGTTTTTGGACCACTGGTGTCAATGCCACCGTTCGCAGTTCCACCATCGTCCGACAACGTGACGGTGACTGTCGCCACACCGTTCGCATTCACCGCCGGGGTATAGGTCAACTGACCTGCCGCATTAATGGCAGGCTGAACGCTAAACAGACCATTCAGGTCGTTGGATACGTTAAACGACAGTATCTGCCCTGACTCGTCCGCCGGTCCTGGCGACATTACAGAAATGAAACCTGGGACAGTCTGCGCTGGTGCGTCCTCCAGAAGTGGCCCTTGATCTGCGCCAATCGTGAAGGTGGGGGCGTCATTAACCGGTCGGATGGTTACCGTGACATACCCACAGGAATTGTTCTCAATATTGTCCACAGAACAGGAGACCGAGTAATCTGATCCGCCGGTGGCGGAACGGGCACCGTAATAAAACTCAACCTTGGCTGTACCCAAGACCCCGGAATTCAAATTTGGTTTTGGCGTCACGGCTATCGCGTTACTGGTGCCAGGGAGCAGCGAAGGTACAGAACAACCGCTATTCAAACCAGAGTTGTTTGCAACCGGCCCTGCACTCAAAAAGCCCGTGTTCGCTGAGTTTGCAATATTACCGTTTGGCAGGTTTACCGGGAGATCGAGGGGCAACAGACCATCTGTATCATTGTTGAGAATACACAAGATATTGAGGCCAGAATCTTCATTGATAATATAGTCATCGTCCCGCGCCAGTGGCGGCGCGCCAAGCGCTGGCACGGCCGCCAATGTGAAAAGCGCCCCTGCAGCAAAAGCGCCGAAACGCTTCAAAAAAACACTGCCAATAGACATCATCAAAACCTCTTGCCGTACGTGGTCTGGATCATCACGTGAGCCGTGCTGGAACCACCGGTACCGAGTGATGTAATCCGGAATATTTGAGTTCTACCTGTACCCGTGTCCTGACCGATATTGTCCAGATTAAGCCTGTCCTGATCTGACACAACCGTCTTGACGTGCTCAATAATGAACTTGGGTTGGGTACAAACACCGGCCACGGGAGAGCCTGCAATCCGCACGCCCACCGGCACAGTATCGTCCTCACAGGCCTGGTTCTTGAGCCAATTCACACCAACCCAGTTTGGTACTTCGTCAAAGTCAGCCTCGTAATACAACCCGTCATCTTCTGCACTGGCGGCATCAAACGGCACCAGCGAGTTAAAGGTATCTTCGATGTAGTCCTCTGCATCACGAACTGCGCTCTCCGCTGCCTGGAACGCAATATTGTTATCGAGGGAGTTTCGTGACATCCGCTCCTGCAGCGCAGTTGTCTGCACTGAAGATATTCCCAGCATGGTCAGGATCAGCAGCATAACCAGACTAATAAATAGCGTAATGCCCTGCTGGTTTTTCCTGCTTGTGAACAACAACTCTCTGGTCATCAATACTCGCCTAATTTCTCAGTTGAAAGGTCTGCGTAAAACTGCGACGAATCAATCCGTCGAACGCTTCACCATCAATACAGTTCTGAATCACACAGCCGTGGGTTGGCGTTGATGTACCACCCACATCGTCAATACTGTTTGCCACCAAGGTCACCCGGATTGTCTCAACGTCATTAAAGTCCGTGACAAGGTTTGCCGGCAGGTACTGGTTTGGCACGCCATCAAGGTCTGTATCAATGCCATACAACACCTGCATATCCTCTACTCCTTCTATTAGCTCAGCCGGCGCATCAACGCCGCTCTTACGCCACAATGACAGTGGGTTTTCACCAACCTCGTTGTATCCAGAACCTGGCGCGATAAAGAAGATGCTGCTTTCTACTCTTGAGACCGCTGCATCTTCAAGAAAGTTATTTACCGTATTAAGGACAGGAGTAGTATTGGTATAGTTATCAGGGTCACCAGTTTGGTGACCAATGGTAATCAGTGGGCCGGATACCGACAGATCTGTGACCCGAAATATGGATGCTTTTTCACAGTCATGGATCATCGCCAGGTGATCCTCCCCAAACCCAAGTGCGTCCACCGACCCCACAACTTCGATCTCTGGCACCCCGGGATCAAGCGGCGCGGTGAGGCGAAAATCGTCAAGCCCCATATTGCGCAGTGTCAGCACGTCCGTGCCTTCTACTATCTGGGTAATATCAATGCCATTGCCCACACCATCACCGCCTGCCGGGAACTCGTTATTCGCATCAGTGTTTGGCAACATGGCAAGTGCCGGTACCCAGTTAGCGCCCACCGCGTTGAAACCATGGACGCCGGACCGCATATCCATTTCATAAGGCAGGAAAGCCGGGTCTATGGTGGGGTACAGGGTCTCCAGCGATGAAAAGCAGCCGGCATATCCTGCCTGACGGGCGGCCGACCCAATAAAATTGAGCCCAAAACGCGCAGATTCCTGCATGCGCGACTGTCCCTGCAACAGATTGTAGGATTCAGAGTTGGCAACAAACAGTTGGATAACGCCAGCGGTTACCACTGAACCCAATGCCAGGCTGATCATCATCTCGACCAGTGAAAGGCCTTTGCTTCTTTTCTTGTTCATATGTTCCGGTCGCATCAGATAGGGTCGTTGGTGAGTCGCCCGCGCAGGGTCACAGTGGAGGTTTGCCCTTCAGATCCACTCTCCCAGCGCACCTGCACTGTCGTCACTTCATCAGTGATGTCTATCGCACCAGCACCCGCGGGCAATGATCCGGTAATCCCAAGCGTGGAACAGATAGCGTAGGTATCACCGTCTATGTCAACCGAGTTTATGCTGCATTTCCACTGGGCAACGTCATAATCGGCCATCTGGCTGGTACTGCAGGGATTGGTTACGCAGTTATTGCTGGTCGGAGGATCGTCATCGAAACCAATGTCGTCGTAACTCCCTGTCGGGTTGGCGCGAACACGATCCAGAATATCGTTCCCCAATTGCATCGCCTCAGCACGCATCAGCGCGCCCCGGTTTAGCTGCAGGCTGGTAACCTGCAGGCCAACCATGCCCAGGATGCCAACCGCCATAATCAGTACGGCGACCATCACCTCGATGAGAGAAATGCCTGTTTGCTGCTTTTTCATAAATCTCACCTCAACAGTCCGGTTGCCTGGTGGCATCCAAATCATCCGGTGGATGAGACTTGGCGCGTCCAATAGGAGTGATAAATATTCGTCGGCCTGCAACATTTGCATTACAGAGATCTAACTGCCGGGGCAAACCGTCGGTACCGGCCAAGGCACCCAGCGAATCAAACTCGATAACGGTCTTGTCAACCAACGCGGCGTCTTCGACGCTGTCCAGCGTGGAAACAGTGAGCGCTTCAAACTGCCTGACAACTTCGCCAGTGGTACAGTCAATCGGGGTCCCGATCACGACACACCAGCCAGGGCCAAATTCGTTATTCGCGTCAGAACTATCCCTCGCTTTCACATAAACGGCACTGCCGACTCGCAGCGCCTCACTTCGGGCCAGGTTTATCGCCATGAGCAAACTGTTTGTCTGTGTGACGACCTGGTTTCGCGCAATCATGCCCTGCACTGAAGGCACGGCTGCACTGAAAGCAATACCAGCAATGACGAGAACTATCATCAGTTCTAATAGGGTTACACCTTTATTCTTTTTAAGCATATATTCTTCGCACACAATATCACCAGAGTTCGGACAGAACGCCGCATTAAGGATTCTATCGGCAGGAAATGAGGAATCTGTTGAGAGGGGATGAACCGTTCACCTGAGCAGATGAATGGTCGATTTACGGTGGTTTCAGGTTGCAATTGTATTGCTTAATGAAGGCACTATCACATCAGACGGCACGCTGGCATCAATAACCAAACTGATCGCGATCGATTAACCGTCGCAGCCAGTTCGACATTAATATCCGTTCGACAGACTATGGACAGGCTGACTGGGTGCCGTCGGCCACCAATTGGATACAATCTCCATCGTTAACCGGCGTTGCTCGAATCGTATAGTTGGTTTGCGTCAGGCTCACGAAGCTGAGATCAAACTTCTTGTTGGCAACCGGACCGTCTGAAGGTGAATACATGGTACAGGTCGACGCCGGCGCACCAACATAGGTAAAGCCGTTTGAGTAATAGCGGTCAAGCGAAAGCGCACAAAGCCTGAGGTCCGCGACCGCCTGGGCCTGGAAAGTATCGCGCATGTATCCCTGATAGCTGGGATACGCAACCGCGGCAATAATGCCGACGATGGCAACCACTACCATCAGTTCAACAAGGGTATAGCCTGCTGTATTTTTCATGTAACGGCCTCCAAGCTGCAAGACATTATGCGGGAAGGTGGTGCCGACAACAATATTGGCACCGCCGCAATAGACAGCCGGCTATTGACCGGTTCGCAGGATTTCGTTGCTAACCTGCTCGACTTCAACCACCTCAACCTCAAAAACCAGATCCTGACCGGCCAGCGGATGATTGAAGTCAACTTCAACCATCTCCTCCAGTATGCGGCAAATCACGCCGGGCAATTCAGCTTTCTGCTTGTCAGCAAAAGATACCACCAGTCCTTCCTTCAACTCGAGATCAGGGGCAAAAGCGGACTTTTTCATCATCTGCATATTGTCAGGATTATGCGCGCCAAAACCCTGCTCCGAGGGAATCACCAGGCTTGCACTCTCACCCGCTCTCATCCCGAACATCGCCCGTTCAAATCCCGGCAGCAGATTACCGTCACCAACTACAAATTCGGCGGAATTTGTGCCGGTTGAATCAATCAGTTCACCCGAAGCAAGTTTCAGTGCAAATCGCAGGCTCACCCGCGTCCCTGGACCTACCGGTACCGACTTAAGCATTTGCTTTCTCCGCAGTGTCACGCTTACCAACAAACATGTCGAGAATCAGGAGTCCTCCGCCAACAGTAATGGCAGAATCGGCGATATTAAACGCCGGGAAGTACCAGTTGCCGTAGTGAACCAGGATAAAGTCGACCACATAGCCAGCCACCGCCCGATCAATCAGGTTGCCCAGCGCGCCACCCAGTATCAGGGCCAGCGCGAGAGCGAGCAGTCGATCTTCTCGTGCCCGGTATAACCAAACACCAATCACCAGGCTCACCACACAGGAAATTGCCAGCAGGAGCCAGCGTTGCCAGCCGCCAGCATCGGCAAGGAAAGAGAATGCAGCACCGGTATTGTGCAGCAACATAAACTGAAAGACCGGCAGCACTTCAATTGTCTCACAGCGACCGGGCTGGCAAAGCGTGAGAATGCTGCTCATGTAAGCCTTGAGGAACTGATCAACGGCGACCACGGTCGCCACCAGGGCAAAATACCACATCAGTTTTGCCTGCCCTGAAACCAGTCACGGGCGGCGATAATATCCCGCTGGATCTGTGCCTTGAGTTCTTCGAGCCCCGCAAACTTCTGCTCTGGCCGAATTTTGTGGCGGAAAAGGACTTTCATACAGCGACCATAAATATTCTCGTCAAGATCAAATACGTGCACTTCGAGGATCGGTTTCACATTGGTTTCATTCAATGTTGGACGTACGCCTACGTTTGCCACGCCCTGAAGACGTTGCCCAAGCCCCTCGATCTCGACAGCATAGACGCCGTCGATTGGGGCGCGGTAACGGTGGAGCTGAATATTGGCCGTGGGTGCGTCCAACTGCCGGCCCAGTTGACGGCCATACATGACCCTGCCAGTTATCGTATATGGATGCCCCAACATCGCCTCAGCTGTCTCAAAGTCCCCTGCTGTCAGACTTTCACGGATTCTGGTACTGCTGACGCGGGAGTCTTCAAACGTCATTGTGTTGGTATCAGTGACTTCAAAGCCATGTTCGACGCCTGCTTTTTTCAGCGTTTCAAAATCGCCGCTTCGGTCTGCACCAAATCGGAAGTCATCCCCTACATAGAGAGCAGATAGCGCAATATCCTTTGCCAGCAACTCGACAAAACGGCTTGCTGTCATCGAACGGGTCTTTTCGTTAAATGGCAGGCAAAGTACCAGTTCAATCCCCAGCGCTGCCAGTAAATCCACCTTCTCGCGAAATCGCGTTAACCGGGCAGGTGCACTGAACGCGTCAAAAAACTCTTTTGGCTGGGGTTCAAAACAAATCAGCATGGACGGCCGACCAAGCTCTCTGGCTTTCTGAGTTACCTGGCCGAGGATCGCCTGGTGACCCAGGTGAACACCATCAAAGTTCCCAATGGTAACGACGGCACCACAATGGCGCGGGCGCAGGTTGTACATTCCCCGAATAATTTCCATGCTTATCGAACCATCAATTTGAATTTGAACCCGCTGACAAGCAGACAGGTCCCGTAGATTACGGCCCCGCCCGTACAAATCAAGAGCATCACACCCATTCGCTCCCAGAAGGCCATTTCAAACCACATGTTTCGCTCCGGCGTTAGCCAAACCAACACCACCCCCATCACCAGGTTCGCAAAAAGCACCCTCAGCGCAAACCCAGTCCAGCCCGGCACCCGCGTGATGATGCCTTGCTGCCGCAGCCCATTCCACAGCAAACCAGCATTGATAAACGCCGATAGAGAAGTGGCCAGTGCAAGCCCCGCATGACGAAATTGCCATACCAGCAGCAGGTTTAGCACCATGTTAGCGATAAGCGTGATGACACCAAACCGAACCGGCGTTGTTGTATCCTGCCGCGCAAAATACCCCGGCGCCAGCACTTTCACCAGCATATGACCGAGCAAGCCAACGCCATACGCTGCGAGGCTCAATGCAGCCATACTGACATCGCGCGTGGTCATTTCACCCTGGTAAAACAGCGTGGTAATGAGACTCTCGGAAAGGATAACCAGCGCCAGTGACGCGGGCAGGCCAATCAGACAAACCATTCGAATAGCCCAATCGAGCGTATGGCTAAATTCTTCACCGGATTTTGCCGCGTGTTCTCGCGATAGACTGGGTAAAATTACTGTGGCAATAGTGATGCCAAACAGCGCTAATGGAAGTTCCAACAGCCTGTCAGAGTAATACAGCCACGAAAGGCTGCCCGTTTCCAGGAAAGACGCCAGGACGGTATCCAGTAGCAGATTGATCTGGCCAACGGAGACACCAAACATCGCCGGCAGCATCAGGGTGAGGATCTTCCGGACCCCTTCATCTCGCCAGCCAATCTTTGGTCTCGGCAATAAACCCTCTGCAGCCAAGAATGGCAATTGGAAGGTCAATTGAGCAACCCCCGCAATCAGCACAGCCCAGGCAAGGGCCATCACAGGCGTAGCGAGATAAGGTCTGAGATAAAGAGCGCAAACGATTAACGAGACATTCAGCAGCACCGGGGTAAACGCAGGCACCGCAAACCGACCGTAGGTATTAAGCACACCGCCGGCCAGTGCCGTCATCGAGATGAGGGCCAGGTAGGGAAAGGTGAGTCGCAGCATGTCCGTCGCCAATGCCAGTTTTTCGACCTGGCCGTTGTAAACGTAGCCCGCTGCAAACACGCTGATGACTAACTGCGCGCCAATGACCCCGGCGATTGTAATCAGCACCAGGCTGACGCCAAGCGTACCTGTAACCCGATCGAGCAGATCGTTCACTTCCTGTTTCGATCGATTCGCGCGGTATTCTGCCAGCACTGGCACAAAAGCCTGCGAGAATGCGCCCTCACCAAACAGACGCCGGAAAAAGTTGGGTATCCGAAAGGCCAGGAAAAAGGTATCTGCGCCAGCAGATGCACCAAAAAAGTAGGCGACAACCATGTCTCGCACCAGGCCAAAAACCCTGGACAACATTGTCATGGCAGAAACCACACCGCTCGACCTTAAAAGGCCACCAGATGGTTTTTTTGCTGGCTGCTGAGGCTCGCTCATGGATTTACTGGACAAATGCCTCGGGCCTCAATTCGTTTGACAATGATAAACTGAATCGGCATAGTACCGCGTCTTATTTTCCCGGACCATTTGAGGATAACCAAACAGTGGCAAATTCACCCCAGGCAAAAAAGCGGGCCCGTCAGGCTGAGAACCGCCGACAGCGGAACGCCAGCCAGCGCTCCGCAATGCGTACCGCTATCAAGAAAGTCATTAGTGCAATTGATGCCGGCGAACAAGACGTTGCGAGCAGTGCTTACCAGGCTGCCGTCCCCGTGATCGACCGAGCCGTAACTCATGGCCTGATTCACAAGAACAAGGCTGCACGTCATAAGTCTCGCCTGAACGTCAAAGTCAAAGCGCTCGCCGGCTAGTCACGCCATGCCCGGTCAATTGATCGGGCATTTCTGTAATCGCGGCGAAAGACAGCAGGCTACAGTAGCACCAGATTGTCGCGATGGATCAACTCCTCGTCATTCACGAAACCGAGTATTGACTCGATTTCTGAACTGCTGTGCCCCTTTATCTGTTCACACTCGCTGCTAGGGTAGTTAATCAGGCCCCGGGCGATTTCCCGACCAGCCTCGTCCACGCAAGACACCATCTCACCTCGGGTAAACGACCCACCAACTGTCCGGACACCCACGGGTAGCAGGCTGCGGCCGTCCTGCACCAGCACTCGAACAGCGCCAGCATCCAAAACCAGTCGGCCTTTGGTTGGCAATGCAGCCAACCACTGTTTGCGCGAGACAACAACTTCACTTGCTGCCGTCAGCAGGGTGCCACAGACCTCACCCGCGAGCAGCCGGGTAATCACACGATCTTCATGCCCGGAAGCAATGATGGTATTGGCGCCGCTTCGTGCTGCTGTTCGAGCGGCAGACAACTTGGTCACCATTCCCCCCCGGCCAATAACGCCACCGCCTCCGGCCATGTCATCCAGTGAGGAGTCGCCTGCGGGCCGTTGCTCGATAAGACTGGCGTCTGGTGACTTACGCGGGTCACTCGTGTACAGGCCACGCTGGTCAGTCATCAGCAGCAGCGTATTCGCCTCAATCAGGTTCGCGACAAGCGCGGCAAGGGTATCGTTGTCACCAAACCGAATTTCATCAGTGACCACGGTGTCGTTTTCGTTGACCACCGGAATCACACCCAGACCAAGCAGGTTACGCAGCGTCGACCGTGCATTGATGTATCGCTCGCGCGAGCGCAGATCGTCATGGGTAAGCAATATCTGTGCGGTGTGAAGACCGTGACGCTGAAAATTGGATTCGTAAAGTTGAATGAGACCCATCTGGCCAACAGCGGCGGCGGCCTGCAGCAGATTAAGCTGCCTGGGGCGTGATTTCATGCCCAGGCGCGCCATACCCTCGGCTACCGCACCAGACGACACCAGCACCACCTGCACACCGCTCTGATGCACCCTGACAATCTCGTCCACCCAGTTGGCCACCGGTGCCGAGGCGAGGCCCTTGCCATTGCCTGTCAGCAGTGAACTGCCAAACTTGATGACCCACACCTTTCCCGCATCAAATTTCGGTCGGCTCATGACTCGTAAATAACCTCAACGTCGTAGTCATCATCGTCATCATCGTCGTTGGCACGCCCTGCCAGCCGTTGCTGACGCCGCTTCTCCCGCTGAGCTGTGGAGTAGGCATGGATTTCTTCCCGGATACGCGCCTGCTCGGCTGCCTCTGCCTCGGCCTCGGTTTGTCGTTCAGCCAGTGCCGACAGGTAACGCTGCACCGCCTGCATGAGTTCATCGGTGCCACGCTGGCTCACTGAGGACACTTTGAAGACCGGTCCCTCGTAACCAACTTCGGCAACTATTGTCGAGACCTGCGCCTCCAGTTCATCCTCGGGCACCAGATCCTGCTTGGTGAACACCAGCCAACGATCCTTACTCGCGATACCCTCGCTGTAACTGGCCAACTCATTTTCGATGACACGGAAATTTTCACCCGGATTGCTGCCGTCTACTGGCGCGAGATCAACCAGGTGCAGCAGAATGCGTGTTCTGGCAAGGTGCTTGAGGAACTGCACACCCAACCCGGCGCCCTCAGCCGCACCTTCAATCAATCCAGGGATATCTGCAATCACGAAACTCTGCTTGTCTCCCAGGCTGACCACGCCAAGATTAGGCACTAGCGTCGTAAATGGATAGTCGGCCACCTTGGGTCGGGCAGCAGAGACAGCCCGAATCAGGGTAGATTTGCCCGCATTCGGCAAGCCGAGCAAACCCACATCCGCGATTAGTTTCAATTCGAGCCTGAGATTTCGGATCTCGCCAGGTTCGCCGGGCGTCGTCTGGCGCGGAGCCCGGTTGGTACTAGACTTGAAGCGCACGTTGCCAAGCCCGTGTTTGCCACCACGCGCTACCAGCAGGCGATCCCCTACCTTGCTGATATCACCAACGTAAGCACCCGTATCGTCATCAAAAATTGAGGTCCCAAGCGGCACTTTGAGCTCAATGTCACCACCTTTGGCGCCTGTTTTGTCACTACCTTTGCCGTGCTCGCCTTTGGGCGCCTTGTAGCGGGGCTTAAAGCGGTAATCGACCAGGGTATTCAGGGCACGATCTGCAACCAGATAAACACTGCCGCCATTGCCACCGTCACCACCATCGGGCCCGCCCTTCTCAATGTATTTTTCGCGACGGAAGCTCAGGCAGCCGTTGCCACCTTTACCCGCTTCAACCCGGATTGTTACTTCGTCGACAAATTTCATGTTTCAAGCCTGCGCTGCGTTACAGCGAGAGTAGTTGCCAGAAAAACCGCGGGGGAAACTGGCCAGCAATGGCCAGATAAAAAAAAGCCCCGTGTGTGACGGGGCTTTTTGCAAATCTGAAGCCTCAGGCTTCGGCTGCTACTTCCGTCACCACGTTGACGTATTTACGCTGCTTCGGACCCTTGACAGAGAACTGCACGACACCTTCTGCCTTGGCGAAAAGCGTGTGATCCTTACCACAACCAACGTTTACACCGGGGTGAAACCGTGTGCCGCGCTGACGCACAATGATGTTGCCCGGGGCAACGGCCTGGCCGCCAAACAGCTTAACGCCAAGGCGTTTGGATTCTGAATCGCGACCGTTACGAGTACTACCACCTGCTTTCTTGTGAGCCATCTGCCTTAACCTCCGGAGATCTCTTTGATTTTCACCTGCGTAAACGCCTGCCTGTGACCTGCCTGCCGGCGGTAGTGCTTGCGACGTCGCATCTTGACGATGTTCACCTTGCGGGCACGACCATTGGCCATGACTTCTGCAGTGACCTTACCGCCTTCAACAAGCGGCGTACCGATGGTGACGTTCTCACCTTCGCCGATCATCATCACTTCGTTAAAATCGACCGTGGAACCCACTTCAGCGTTCAGCTTTTCCAGCTTTACGACTTCGCCTGGCTCTACGCGATGCTGCTTACCACCACTTTTAATTACAGCGTACATGTCTGAAACTCTTTGATTATCTGGTTGGATTGGGCCCGAACCGTTGCCCGTTCTACGGCCCAAATTCAGGACGCGTGATTCTACGGGAACGCCAACATGCAATCAAGCGGTGCTTTATGCAATTCTGCACCGCAACAATCTTGACACCGACTAGCCCCATCCCTAGCATTCAATGCCTCAGGCGCTTCGCGGTGCCGCGACGAGCAATTCATGAAGCATCCGTTCTATTCTCCGGTCGCCGCCGATTTTGAGGCCGTCAACCAGCTAATCATCGAGAGCCTGGCCTCTCGCGTCCCGCTGGTGGAAGAAATATCTGGCTATCTTATCAATGCCGGTGGTAAACGCCTGCGCCCACTGCTGGTCTTGCTGGCAGCAAATGCCTGCGGTTACGGGCAGCGAGAGCACATCAAACTGGCAGCCGTTATCGAGTTTTTGCACACTGCCATGCTGCTGCACGACGACGTGGTAGACGCCTCCGACCTGCGCCGGGGTCGCAAGACTGTCAACGCGGCATGGGGCAACCCGGCAAGCGTCCTGGTGGGCGATTTTCTGCACTCCCGCGCTTTCGAAATGATGGTCGAAATTGGCAACATGCGAGTGATGAAAATACTCTCTGGTGCAACCAACACGATAGCTGAAGGTGAAGTTCAGCAGTTGAGCCACATCCGCAACGCCGATATCACGGAGACAGCCTACCTGGAGGTTATTACCCGCAAGACGGCCATGCTCTTTCAGGCGGCATCCCATTCAGGTGCCGTTCTGGCTGGCGCAAATCCAGCGCATGAGGCTGCACTGCGCGGCTTTGGCCTGCATCTGGGGCTCGCCTTTCAACTCATTGACGATGCCCTGGACTACAGCGGCTCAACGCGTGATCTTGGCAAGAACGTGGGTGACGACCTGGCCGAGGGGAAGGTTACCCTGCCGCTGATCGTTGCCATGCGCAGCGGCAGCAGTTCACAGGCTGCCTGTGTTCGCAACGCCATTCTTAAGGGAAACGCAGAGAACCTTGAAGACATCGCCCGAATCGTGACCGCTGCTGGCGGCCTCCAGTACACCCTGGATCTTGCGGGTGCTGAACGGGACAAGGCGCTTGCCTGCGTCGAAACCCTGCCGGACTCTGAGTTCAGGTCAGCCATGACCTACCTTGCTGGATTCGCCGTTAGCCGCACTTCCTGATCCTCGCCATAGCATCCTTTATCGGTATAATGACGCCCTCGCCGGATCCTTTGGTGAGTAGCGTCGGGGTGTAGCTCAGCCTGGTAGAGCACTGTCTTCGGGAGGCAGGGGTCGTGAGTTCAAATCTCGCCATCCCGACCAATAAAATCAATGCGTCACAGGCCAGCGCTCAGATTCCACAGTTAGTCGACGATACTGCTACCGCTTCAACTCCCTGGCTAGCACTCGCTCCCATTCCCGTTGAGCAATTTTTCAAACTTGCCGGGCGGATGCGCGCTTTGCTATGCCGGAATTCTTTGCTCTTTGCTTCACGATTGAGTAGACGAATGGAAAACCATTAATGGTAGTGACAAGTTTGATTACATCACCTGATAGCGCCTTTGTATCCGAACCAGCGTTCACCTGCTGGTTACCGCTGTTGCCAGAATCGCTGCTAGCAGCGAACTTTTTCGTCTCATCCCGGGGTAGATGCCCAGCAGTACCGATTGCTCCTGCCAGCTCATCTCCAGTCAATTGACCGCGTGCTATCAAAGCCCTGGCGATTGATTCGATATTGCGCCAATTATTTGGGTGACTCACCCACCTTTTAGTTCGATCACGCTGCTGATCCAGAAGTTCACCGACCTTGATTGTTGGTGTATCGGTATAGTCAAGAACGTACTCAGCCAGTAACCGCAGCCGCAGACACAATTCCATGCTGTTTTCGTAGTCACTGTAACTTCCCAGGTGCCGCATTGGTTTGTGCAGCAGTTTGGCTTCTGCAACCGGTCCGGCCAGGCTGATGAACATAGAATCAAGGATAGTTTGATATGTATGCCGCCACGCGAAATCAGGGTTTCGTGCGAGATCGAATGGGTTGGGCGGTGGGTGCCAGAGCCTGGTAACACCTTGACCAGGATTGGACTGTTCAACCATTACGGCAGGCACATATCTACCAACCTTCAATGCGGCCAGGGCATGGCCGGCCTCATGGTAGGCCGTTATATCAATGTGTGTCTGCTTCCCGTTCATTTTGGCAACGCCCCGGACTCTGGCGTCTCAAGCAAAGGTTGATCGGAGTGTATCGAAGCGTTCAGGTTGCTGTCACTTACCATCAACGCGATCGACGCAGACAGGCAAAAAGCTGGTTGGGCCGCTATAAAGGGAATCGCTTGCTCTGCGTTCTTGAACGGTGCTTTCGGAGCATTGCAGGCGACTGTTACATCCTCGCATGCAGCAACATGACTACTTTTTTAGGGAACTCAACATCGAGGGGTGCCTAGCCTACGAAAACTCTGCGATCCCTTTTTATCCCAACATATCCCAAGCTGGCACACCCACGAGTCAGTGCTTGTCGAAGTTACGCGCTTCGGTTGCCTCTGCAGCAGGGATGAACTGTCGAATAAATTTACAATCGACAGATCCGAAAATATCGCGGCACCCTAACCCATTGAAATATATGTAATATTTTTTGTGGCACGCCAATTGCATGTTGAAATCTCGGCGCTGTCACCAGACAGCAAATTGATTACGGAGAGCTCGGATGATTCACAACGGAAAACAAAAACATAACGGCAAGTTTACCAGGCGACTGATGCTGGGTTTTGCTTTAACCCTTGGTATCGCATCAAACGCGAGCGCGATCGTCATCGACTTTGACAGTCTCGAAGTAGCAAACAACAGTTTGAACTTCATTTCATCGGGC
>CAYGNA010000003.1:0-41642 GCA_964351065.1 uncultured Pseudomonadales bacterium | reverse complement strand
GATGTTGAATGGTGCACTCGCTGGTCTCGTGGCTATTACGGCTGAACCATCTACACCCTCGGCGCTACAGGCAACACTCTTTGGCGCTATCGGTGGTGTGCTGGTTGTGTTCTCAATCCTGGCACTGGATCGCATCAAGATTGATGATCCTGTTGGTGCAATTTCTGTTCACGGCAGCTGCGGTATCCTGGGCTTGCTGCTGGTTCCAATCACCAATGATGGTTCAAGCTTCAGCGGGCAAATCATTGGTGCGTTGACCATCTTTGTCTGGGTATTTGTTACCAGTGCAATTGTTTGGGCAGCGCTCAAGTTCACGGTTGGTATCAGGGTATCCGAGGAAGAGGAATACGCTGGTGTCGACACAACCGAGTGTGGTGTTGAAGCCTACCCGGAATTTGTCAGAAGTTAATATCAGATTTGTCTCCCTCTCGGGGCGCCTTTATGGCGCCCCTTTTTTTTGCGCGTTGTATGTAGACACCCTGGTGAAAGCGGCCTTCGGCAGGGGCGCTCGAGCGTAGTTTGTGGCGGCACGGTTTGTGCGGATGAGTTGGGCGTCATACAGGTGGGCTCTTTCCAGCAATTGAGGGCCATAGCCCTTGCCAAATGCGGATTTGCTGCTTCAACGTCAGGGAGTTAGTTGATTGCTGCGCGAAAACTGAACATTGCGGTAGTTCAATTCCTGCAAATTGTCGTTGATTGATAAGCTGACATGATCCTGGTGGTGCACCAGAAGTGCCTCTGAACAGGGCTTTTTGGCCAGAAGCTAGTTAGCGATAACGATTCGAATCCGATTCGCCACAGCCTGGGCGCGATCCGCGATCTCGCCGATAAGGTCGATGACCTGGTAGAGGAACATGACATCGATGGGATCCATCTCGTCCTCAATTTCGAAGAGACGGTGACGGACATCACTTTCGGTCAGGTCAGAAAGCCGTTCCTTGTCATCGACGCTATCGACGCCAGCTTCAATAACTCGCATGCGGCTTGGGATAAAGCCAGTGCCAACCAGGGTGTCCAGGTTGTGTAGCGTTTCCTCAAGGGCCTGGACAGCCGCAATGGCACCCGTGACACACCCCCTGATATCATCTTTCAGGGAGCCAGGGAAATGAATAGCGCGACCGCAGACCAGACCGGCGAGATCGCGGGTGACATTGGCGATTTTGTCCTGGGAGCGAACCAGTTCGAGCAGGTCACTGCGCGAGACCGATAGCAACATACCGCTTGGCAACTGCAGTCGAATGTTCTTTTTCAGCTCATCTGCCTGTTGTTCAAGCTCACAGATATTACGCTGTATGGTTGATGCAAGCCGGAAGTCGTCTAGCAGGACAGCGTCAAAAAACGGCCCAAGGGTCTCTGCGGTGCGGTTGCAGATCGCCATGTGATGCTTGATGGGAGTGATCAGCGAATCACCGAACAAGCGTGAAAAAATGTCTAGTCTTTGATTCATATAGGGTTCGTTCGGTCACCTCACTCACCGGACTTAAGCGTTTTGCTGCAGATTACATTAGCAGAGTTTCTTTAAAATCTTTACATAAAATTAATAATTGGCAATTATCTGCTCCTGCACGGCCTGATTTTAGGAGTGATGAGGGCGATATCATAGCGCTGTGCACCACTGACAGCACGTGGAATCAGGTTGAGGTTACCCAACCACCGGCAAACGGCACTACCTGGCCAACAATAAAGTTACTGTTGTCGGAGGCCAGAAACAGCGCGAGTTCGGCTGATTCGCGTGCCTCGGCGATGCGTCCGCGAGGTACATTGCGGCTTAAGTGTTTTTGGAATCGTTCCGAAGCAACCAGGTCATCCGGGAAGTAGGCAGGATTGCTGACGTAATTCTGCGCGACCGCGTTGATATTCACGCCATGACTGGCGAACTCAAGTCCCGCTGCGCGAACAAACGCATTCTGCGCGCCTCGCGCTGCGCAATAGGCGGTTGAACCTGGAATGCCGCGCAGTGGCGCCGCGCTGGTTATGGCGACTATCTTGCCGCCCCCACGTGCTGCCATGACTGGTGCCCAGGCACGAACGATGTTCATCAGTGGGTGTACCATGGTGTTGAACATCGACTGCCAACTGTCATCTTCAATGTTGGCAATGGGTTTATTGCAAGGGTCGTGGGCAAGGTTGGCGATTACAATGTCGTAGTCCGGGCCAGCACGATCAAAAAAAGCCTGAAACGCCTGGCCAAAAGGAACCACACCCGGCAAATCGACAACTTCTGCGCCTTCGGCGCGAAAGAGTTCGGTAATCGCCGGGCCCATGTAGTCTGTCGACTGGGTGACCAGTACTCGCTTGTTTTCCAGTCTCATTGCTGATTGCTCCTGGTGCTGTTCAGTTGACGTTGACGGCGTATTCTTCCAGCAGGTCTGCTGGAATAACATCGAGCGCGCGCACGTGTGTATTACGAAGAAAAATGCGGGGTGCGACACCCTTCTCGTAAGCCTGAAGCCAGCGGCTGGCGCAGAGGCACCAGCGGTCTCCATCTTTTAGCCCCGGGAATGAAAATTCCGGGTGCGGCGTTGACAAGTCGTTACCGGCAAAACGGGAGTACTCGAGAAACGCTGTGGTCATCTCAACACAAACCGTGTGGGAACCCACGTCCTCCTTGCAGGTGTTACAACAGCCGTCCCGGAAAAAGCCGGTTAATGGCTCGGTGCTGCACGGTTCGAGTGGTTCGCCAAGTACGTTGATGGATTCATCTTTCTCAATGGATTGCATGGCTACAGTGCCTCAGCACAACTTGTTAATTTTAGGCAAGACCCGTTGAACGGTTCAGGTTGGCGAACCTTGCAGGATCAAGATCGCGCCCATCGAGCCCCGGGTAATCTGCCGGGTAACGATGTGCCCGATAGATGCTGACCGTTGGTTCGCCGCGTTTGTTCTGGTTGAGAAAAGGGTTTATGAATTCCCAGACAACCTGGCGCTGCTGGTTCACCTCAAATAATCGGCCGCTTGTGCCCTCGCAGACAAGTACGTTGCCCGACTCCAGCCGGGACGCGCCAGATATGTGCCCGCTGAAGAATTGTTGTGCCGGCATTCCCCAGTACTCCCACATGATCTCGTTATCTGCCGGATTGACCTCAAGCACGCGGGATCCGGCCGTACCATTGTCAAAAATCTGTATGTTGCCATTCGGCGTGAAAGTAGGATTGTGCTGCCCGTGTGTCTTGTCGAACTTCCAGCTAATCTCGCCGCTTCTGTGGTCGATAATGGCCACCCGGTCTGCATTCCGGGCTGAGAACACAATGTCGCCGGCCTCATTTACATCAATACCATTCAGATGTGTCCACTCCCACCTGCGCCGCGAGACGTGGATCGGATCACGCACCGGGTCCAGCAACTGCCAGGTATGGATGCGCCGCACCTCAACGCCGTTGGGGTCTACTTCAACCAGATCATCGCCCAGCAGTCGCGGCAGGCGCTCACGCGGTTTCCTGTACCCGCCCCTGACACGCTTGTGGAGATCATCCGGCAATTCGACCCATTCCGGCACCATGGTGTTCCCGTTGGGGAACCGATAGAAATCGTGATGCTGGGCGGCATTATCATACTGCCAGACCACCTCACCTTCCCAATTCACCTCACATAGCGTCGTATGGTAGCCGCCAAGTCTGGTGATGTGTTGGGCAAACGGGACGGGCGCTTTGGTGGGTTCGTCAGGGGGAGGATCGGGCAGGTTGATATCAGACCCGGTCATGAGCAGGTTGCCGTTTTTTAGCAGGCGGCCGTAGCCCGGACGAATATGCGTAAAGCGCCAGCGATGGACAATGCGACCATCAATATCAATCAGGTAGGTGTTGGTATCACCGTGGGGTGTAAATAGCGTATAGCCCTTCGTCGAGAGGTTTGCTTGATGATAAGTGAGCCCGGTGGGGCGTGCGACGGACCAGCCCATAGGTTAAAACTCCAGTTGCCAGGGTCTGGTCAGTATGTCGAGAAATCCAGGTTACCGCCAGTAGTAAGGGCGGGTGACCGGAGGAAGCTGTCAGTTGCCACCCCGGGCAAACGGTGGCCGGGCAATTGGGCGCTGCCGCGGTGACATGCCAAGTTGGCTGCCGTTTGCCCGAACTGATGCCGCCGCGTCTTCACCGGCAACTTTTTCGATATGCTCGATTGTCTCGCTCCAGATCGCCTCGGTTTGTGCCCGTTTAGCTTCACGGCTGATTGTCTCATCCTGGAAGATGGTTTTTAGTTTGGCCTGGGCCTTCTGTGTTTCGTCGTACATGGCAATGACCTCGGCATCGGTATTACCGTAGCGCTCGCCGATCTGTTTGAGTGAGCGAAACGCCGGATCCTGTGACCGCTGGTATTCTTCGAAGCGTGCCTCGCCAAGATAGTCGCTGATTCGCTGGTCCATGACGTCCCGGGTGTCTGGTCTGCGCTCGCCTGCCAGGTCCTGCGCGGTAGTCTGGCGTATTGCAAAAATCTCGCGAAAATCCTGCTCACTATAATCAAACTCAGCAATGCCCTGGCGTAAAAAGTCAGCGGCGCGCGATTCTCGCAGATCATATTCGAAGCGCTCTTCAGGCGACAGGATAGCGCTCACGCTGGTGTCAAAATCCTCACGGCGCGCAATCATCTCCTCGCGCGATTCGCGCGTCATGCCGCCACGCATGGCTTGTCGATTGAGTGCATCCTGCCGGGATTGAAGTTCAAAAAGCGCAATTTGCTTGTCACTGTCAAGGAAAGGCAGGCTGTCATTCAGGGGTTTAAAGAGATGCGCAAACAGCGGATCGTTGGCGGCATCTTCGCCAAACAGGTCAAGCATCATCAGGCGCTGGTCGGCCTGCCACACTAGCCTTCGATTGATGGCGTCAACGGCACTTGCTTGTGGCTTTTTCCAGTAGGGCGTTGCGACGCTTGATTCCAGGCGCGTGGACCGCTCAAGATTAATTGCTGCAAGCACCATCTGTCGCACCAGTGATTCATCCAGTCCAGCTTCACGGAGTTCCAGTATCAGTTCCTGTAGCGGGGTGTCCTGGGTGAGTTCAGCGGCGCTGGCCCCTCCCGGCCTTGATTCCAACCCCACCAACTTGGCCGCCGTCACGGTTGCAGGGGTAACGGGATCACCAGGGTGGGTGACTGGTGCTGCCAGTGCAGGGTCGTCTGATGTAGTACGCTGGATAAGCGTGATGCCAAACACAATGTTGATCGTTAGTAATGCCACAATGATGAGATTTTTGATCATGGTTTTGACGTTTTGTAACGTTGGTCAGGCCGAAGCGCCAGCATAAAACCGGACGCCAAATTGCCAGAATTTGCGGGAAACAAATGCCAGCCCCAGTGCCAGTAATACGGCAAAGGACAGGGTTTCCGTCGTTAACTTCCCCGCAATCGCCTCCGCAGGTACGGTGACTGCAAAGGCCACGGGTACCAGCATTGTGAGCATCCAGCGCAACCAGGTCGGGTAGATCGTGACTGGCCAGCGGGCGGCGATAAACATGGCCCAGAATATCTGCGTGATGTTCTCGATACGGATGAACCAGAAGGCGAGGGTCGCGAGCATCATCCAGAAGCTGTAGACAATCACCCCGGCGCAAAGCAGGGCAGCGGTGAACAGCACCACTTCTGTTATGCCAGTAACCTGTAACTGCAGATGAAGTCCATAGCCAAGTACCCCCATGCCAAGGATGACATCCAGCAGCTTCCACAGACGGAATTCGCTGATGCTGACGAGTAGTTGGCTGTCCCGCGGTTTGGTCAGGGTGAAATCCAGCTTGCCGTCCACAATGTCTGCCATGAACTTGTTAAGACTGGGCGAAATCACAAAGTTGATACTGCCAAGAACCATATAGTAGATTCCGAGCAGGCTGATAAGCTCTGCGTAGTTCCAGCCAGCGAGATTGGTGGTCTGGGAGTACACGATTGCTGCAGTACCCAGTGTTGTCGCGAGCGCCAGGGCAGATTCGAACACCTGGAAAAAGAAGTTGGCACGATAGGCCATCTCATTCAGCGCACTTATTTTCAGAAAGGTCCAGGCGAGCTTGAACATAGGTTTAGCCACCAACCGCTGAAAAGGTGCGGATGGCGCGCTGCCAGAGCAGGTGCATGCCAAGCCAGGCGATCACCAGCCAGCCGAGCAGCATCCCGACGCCATACACAATCTCAATACCGGTGACGTTGCCATTGATGATCTCAACCGGAAACGCAATCACATAGTAGAAAGGCAGAACCTGTGCAGTGTCCTGCAGCCAGGCGGGTAGCAGGGCAATCGGTGCAATGCGACCAGACAGGAACATGGTCACTGAAAAGTAGGTGTTGTTGATGGCGACAGTGCGGGTCGTCCAGAAAGCGGCAAGTGCCAGTGACCACTCGAGCAGGAAGCGAACAGCAAAAGCCAGCACAAGGACAGGGATTGCCATGGCAATCGTTGCAGGTGTAAAGCCAAACTGAGGGTCAAAAACCAGGATCATGATCACCAGTGCAGGCAACATGACGGTCATCTGCACAATCTTGTAGGCAAAGTTGTCAGTAATATCAGCGTGAATGGGATGGACTGGTCGCAACAGTTCGTAGGACAACTGGCCAAATTGAATCCTGAACTGGAACACCTGCATGATCCAGGTGAACGTCAGGTGGTTTACCAGCAGTAGAGTGATGTAATAGGCAGCAAATTCGCGCGCCGTGTAGCCGCCGACGCTGCCGCCCCGTTCGCTCGCCACCGTCGACCAGACAACCAGGTATATCAGCGGCTCGAGTATGGAACCGATCATCCAGATCATCCCCGATGCCCGGTACTGGATGTTGCTCAGTATTGCGGCTTTCATGAATGCCCGGTACAGGCCGAAGAAGTAGCTGATGTTCATGTGTCGGTCTGCTGCGAGAACACCGCATCGATCACTTCCTCAATCGGCGGGTCCTCCACGCTGAGATCAATCACCGGCAGATCTGCCAGGAGGCGGGCGGTCACGACGGGTGCCTCGGTCTTGGCCAGGCGTAATGTGAAAGAGTCCTCGGTGCGGCCCACCACCTCACCGTACTGGCTGAATTCACCGGGAGTCTCGGAAAGTTTCACGGTGATGGTCTTGTAAGCAGTGAATTGCTCAACCAGCGCCGCCAGGTTGCCATCAAACAAAATGGCGCCGTGGTGAATCACAATGACGCGTTTGCACAGGGCCTGAACGTCCGCCATGTAGTGTGAGGTGAGCAGCACGGTTGCCCCGGTGCGCTGGTTGTAATCGGCAATGAATTGCCGCAGTTTGCGCTGCATGGTGACATCGAGACCAATGGTTGGCTCGTCCAAAAACAGCATGTCGGGCTCATGCAGCAGGGAGACGGCAACCTCACATTTCATGCGCTCACCCAGGGACAGGTTGCGTACCGGCTTGGTGAGAAGCGGGCCCAGGTCGAGCAGTTCGGTGAGTTGTGCGAGGGTTTCCTGGTAGCGGTTGGTATCGAGTTCGTAGATAGCGCGATTGCGCTCAAACGAGTCTATGGCAGGAATGTCCCACAGGAGTTGATTGCGCTGCCCCATCACCAGTGTGATGCGGCGCAGGAACTGCTTCTCACGCTTTGCCGGATCGAATCCCAGTACCCTGACGCTGCCTGCTGACGGATGGAGCAGGCCAGACAACATTTTGATGGTGGTGGTCTTGCCGGCCCCGTTGGGCCCGAGGAATCCAACTACCTCGCCCGGTTCGATGGTAAAGCTGATGGGCTTGACGGCAGGAACGTCGCGAGTCTCCCGGTGAAAGAGACTTTTTAAAGCGTTGCCAAGCCCCGCTTCCCGTACAGGTACCTGGTAGGTTTTCGAGAGGTGATCGACATTAACCGATGTCATTAAGGTGTCCGTGACTGCTTTTACCGCAGGCCATCTGTTCCCCGTTTTGTACAGACACCGTGTTCACTACGCCCCCCCGTCGTTTTAAACATGCCGGATATTCTGGCACGAAAACCAGGAAAGGACAGCCCTGTCGAGTCGCGTGGGCCGAGTCTCCCCATGCAGGACTGCATTGATGTTTGCACGGATGGAATCCAGGACTAAAGCCTGCCACAAAAAAAGGCCGGGTTGCCCCGGCCTTTTGGTTGTAACGCAAACCAGCAGCAATGGAAGCTAGTTCGTATCCGAAAACTCAGCATGGTGGTGGCTATTTCCCGCTCACGTTGTGTTTTACAGACAAACAGGATCCTAATGGCGTACCAGGTTCCCGTCTGAACAGGACTTTCCGGACGGGAACTAGCTATGCCGCCTTTGCTGGTCTTCCCCGTTGGTCCTCCTTGTTGGTTGATGAATGGTGGGTTGCTGGTTGCGTCGTCTGTCCAAATTCCCTGTTCATCGCGCCGCGTAACAATGCGGTCGCTTCTTCTACGGGAATATCATTGGACAGGAAGATAGGGTCCAGTATGGTTGCACTCGCCGGGCCGGGCGTAATGGTGCGGCTTCCTTTGGGGCGCATTTCTTGCAGGCCTTTGATGACAATGGGGACTACCGGCACCCTGGCGGCCCTGGCCAACAATGTGACGCCGTGCCTGAATTCGCCCAGTTCGTTTGATGTTGCCTTGGTGCCTTCCGGAAATATGCAGATATTGCACTGCTGCGCCAGTAGCCAGCGGGCGTACTCCAGTGTCTTCGACCCGCCGCCCCGGTGGATCGGGAAATTGCCGAGGGCAAGCGATTGGTACCAGGGCTGCAGGATTAACTTCTTTTTGCCTTTCACGAACCAGCGATCCGCTGCTGCGCCAAAATAGAGGTTGTTCCTGATTTCCCCAGGCAATGCCTCCAGGATAACAGGTGTGTCCATGTGGCTCTGGTGGTTGGCGATAAAGATGGCCGGTTTTGTCAAGTCTGCCAGTCGTTCGCTACCGGTCACGGTCAATGGCTTGCAGTATTCGTCGACCCAACGTGTATATTCGCGCTGGCGCAGGGCGCGTCGAACCAGCTTCGCCCACCCTTGTGTCTGCCAACGGTGCGGACCCCCATACTCGACATCGGTAGCCTCGTCCCGTGACGGCAGGCCAATTTTTTGCAGGGGGCCGGCGCTGTGTTGTGCCATCGTGTTGTTCATTGCCTTCAACTCCTGCTGATGCCAGCCGTTGGGGTGTTGAAGTTTAGAAAAGCAAAACGGATGCCAACTCATATATCGCCGGGCTAAAGGGGTTAACAGAGCCCTCTTGTGGGTGTTTTATGCCGGATCGTGCCTTGCAGGGATGCACGCGTGACTCATCATGGTGCAGATTTTGGTGGTGGACCAGTGCGAAACAGGAATCGAAACAGCAACAGGCCAAGGAGGTAAAGCAGATCACTGAAGGCAACGCCAGCTACCAGGGTAATGCCACCACAAACCAGTGTGTCCTGATCCAGCGTCACGGTATAGGTGTAGCCTTGCCGCGTTTCCAGGAGCAGTTCTGGGTCACCCGCAAGCACAAGGTGGCCAACACTGGACGCCAGACCTTGAGACAGTGCCTGCTCCTCTGCCACGAAGCGGTTCAATCGATTGACCATGCCCTCAATAACTACACCTTCGGCGCTGAATGTTGGCTCCGAGCTCTGGTGGTGCTTTTCGATCAGGGCGGCAAGGGATCCACCATGATACCTGTCTGCGATGGCCTGGAAACCGGCAAGATTGTTCCTGACCTCGTTCAGGTGCGCGTTGGTACGAATGCTGTACTGCGAGACAAATCCGGGAATCTGCAGGCCAGCAAGGAGGAATGCGGCTGCGAGCACGATCGTGAAGTAACGATAGATCAAAGGATCACCCTAGATTTGTGTGTTATCGAGTGCGGTCTGCCGCCTGGGCGCTGGCCAGGCGCTGGATGGTTGCGGCCCTCTGCTGCCCTGAACCGAGGTTCCGGAACCGGGCTTTGTGAGTTCAGTGCTGCCGTGATCGTTTGATACAACCACGCTATTGCCACGAAACAGGGCAACATCCAGCGTATTGGGTTCAAACAGGAAACCGCCAAAAAACATCGCTCCTTTGACGCTGATCAAAGCTACCGGCGTCTGGATCTCAAACTTCTGGCGCGCGGCCTTTTGCGTGGTCGGATTGTCTACCAGCAGTGTACCGTTACCCAGTGTCAGGCGAGCAGTGGGGCCGGCATCGCCGTCGCGATACTTGTACTGGTGAAACAGCAGATGCGAGTTTGGACCAAGGGTAATCATGGTATTGTCGATCATGACAACCTGGACCTTCCCGGCGGCATCAGTTTGCAGGATGTCGCCCTCGTAGATGAGGGATTGCTGATCGAGCATATAACTCTGGTTCTTGCGAATCGTGTTGGGCGCACCCGCAACTGCCATCACCGTGGCGATAACGCGGGGACCGATGGTTCCCGGTGTGGTGCTGCAGCTGGTTAACAGCACCAGCGTGGCAAGCACCGCGCTACTTGCCGCCCTTAACCGGGTGCAGGTTCTCAAGGTCAACATATTCCTTCTGGCCATCCACACGATACATGCGTCGATTGATTCGCGGATAATCGCAAACATCAATTGCGCTGCGATTGCCGCCCATCAGGTACACAAGGTCCTCTTCGAACGGGTTGCGCATGGCGTGTGGGAGAGATTGCCGGGTGAAAGCCATAAAGTCGCCCGGGCCAATTTTGTACTCACCATCACCAATTTCGGCGATACCCCAACCTGACAGGATGTAGACAAACTCCTCGTCCACGTGATGGAAATGAAACTGGGTCGACTCTGCACCGGGTTCAAGTCTCACGAGGTGTATGCCAAGGCTGGTTAAACCCAGCAAATCACCGATGGAGCGAGTCTGCCGTACCGCATTTTTGTTGAACTGGTGAACATTGGCGATTTCCTGCATCGCATCTATCTCTGCTGCCCGAAGGAGCGGGAAAGGCCTTGCTTCATCCATACTAGCGGCCTCTGCCTCGCGGTTTATCATGCGGCCTTTTCTCCACGAACTCGCGTTCGGGTGAGCGCCGGACCGGTGAAGGGGGTAGCTTCAGCAACTCTGCCGGTGGTGGTACACACTCGAGTGGCGCGCCGAGCAGTTGTTCGATGCCTGGCAGCATAAATGCATCGTCTTCGCATGCCAGCGCAATAGAAATGCCTTTTGCGCCTGCGCGACCGGTTCGGCCAATGCGATGGATGTAGTCTTCCGGATCTTCGGGCAGCGTGTAGTTGACCACGTGGCTGATATCGTCGACATGAATGCCGCGGCCTGCGACATCAGTTGCCACCAGCACCTTGATTTCACCGCTCTTGAACTTGTTGAGTGTTGATATCCGTTTCTTCTGCGGTACCTCGCCGGTCAGCAGGCCACATTCGATGTCATTGCGATGTAGCCGATCGGCCAGGCTGCGGGTCTGGTCGCGCCGGTTAACAAAAACGATAATGCGGTCGACATCGTCACTCATGATCAGGTTGTAAAGGACATTGTATTTTTGTTCGGCTGAAGTCAGGTAAACCCGCTGCTCGACCGAGTCCACGGCAACCTGCTCCGGGTCTATGCTGACCTCCACAGGATCGATCGTCCACTGGGCGGCCAGTCGCCGAATGTCATCACTGAACGTGGCACTAAACAACTGTGTCTGCCTGTTTTCCTTGCGCGGCGTCCGCTTGATGATGTCCTTAACATCGGGAATAAAACCCATGCTCAGCATGCGGTCAGCTTCATCGATAATCAGTGTTTCGACATGCGAGAGGTCAATAACGCGGGAGCGGGCGAAGTCGAGCAGTCGTCCAGGGGTGGCGATGACAATATCAACAGGTCCTGCCAACTGCTTTTTTTGCTTGTCGTAATCAATGCCGCCCACCACGGTCGCAATCTTCAGTTTCGTATATTTGGATAGCAGGTCTGCATCATGTGCAATCTGCATGGCAAGTTCGCGGGTTGGCGCGATCGCCAGGGCAAACGGTGTGCCCTTGCCGCGCGTTTCAACCTCTGGATTCTCAAGGTGGTAAGCGATAGCCGAGATCAGGAATGCGGCTGTCTTGCCGGTACCGGTCTGGGCCTGGGCAATGATGTCTTTACCATCCAGTGCGTGCGGCAGCACTTCTTTCTGCACCGGCGTACAATTGGTAAAGCCGAGCTTGAGAATCGCCCGGTTAAGTTCGTCCGGTAGATTCAGCGCCGCAAAGTCCGGTGGTACTGGGCCGGTCTCGACAGGCGCTGCGGCATCTTTTTTGGGTGGTTTGGCGCCTGATTTTGCAGTTGGCTTTGCCTGTTTGCGCTCGGTTTCAGGTGCCTTTGCAGCCACAGGCGCCTGTTCTGGCACAGTGGATCCGAACATTAGTTTCAAAAACTTCATTGGCAGGCACTTCGATAGCGATAAGAGTGAGACAAACCGGCCAAACCGCCCACCTTCAGAGTATATCCGCTTTCTGTCAGCACTGCTTTTGGCACCCTGCTGTCAAAATGCCCGGCCTAACGAGCCAGCAGCATTGTGGCCGACGCAAGCTGGATACAAACAATGAGTACCTCAACGGCTTTCTGTAGCTGGCTGGTGGATGGAAAGGTTGGGGCAATTCTAATGTTGGTGTCTGCCGGGTCTTTGCCGTACGGAAAGGTCGCGCCAGCAGGGGTGAGCTTCACACCGGCTTCGGCTGCGAGTTTAACCACGTTGCTGGCGAGGCCAGGTAGCGTATCAAGCGAAATAAAGTAACCGCCGTTAGGTCTTGTCCAGGTCGCAATACCCTTGTCACCGAGCTGGGTGGCAAGGGCGTCCAGCACGATATCGAAGCGAGGTTTGATAATGTCCCGGTGTTTTTCCATGTGCGCGGTAATTGCCGGAAGATCAGGCAGAAAGCGAACGTGACGTAACTGGTTGACCTTGTCGAAGCCAATCACCGATGCAGAGAGAAACTTCTCGAACGCGGTGAGGTTTGCTTTTGAGGTGCCGAGGAAGGCGACCCCGGCACCGGCGAAGGTGATTTTGGAGGTTGACGCGAGCATCACCACGCTATCAGCCGTGTCGGCCTTATGGGCCGCGGTCATGAGGTTCTCAAGGGAGTCCGGCGTCTCTGTCAGGTGGTGCACCGCATAGGCGTTGTCCCACATAATCCGGAAGTCGGCACCAGCGTGGAGAGCCAGTTGTGCCATCCGTTCGACAGTTTCGGCGCTGTATGTATGACCGGTCGGATTCGAGTATTTTGGTACGCACCAGATGCCCTTGATGGCTGAATCGCCTTGCACCAGCTGTTCGATCATGTCCATGTCTGGCCCACCATCCAGCAGGGGTACATTAATCATCTCGATGCCAAAGTGCTCGCAAATGGTGAAGTGACGGTCGTAACCCGGCACGGGACACAGGAACTTCACAGGCGAGGAAGAGGCCCAGGGGCCACGCAGCATGAAGTCAACATAGGCATACATCAGCGACAGGCTGCTGTTACCCGCCGCCATCGTTTCGGCTGGTTGTGTGCCAAGCAGCGCCGCGCCCAGCGCTCGTGCCTCGGGTATCCCCAAAAGGCCGCCGTAGTTACGGACATCAGTACCATCCTGCAGCAGGAAAAAACCACCCAGGATGCCATCGAGCTCGTTGGACAGGTCCAGTTGTTCCGCTGCGGGCTTGCCGCGAGTCAGGTCGAGGGCAAGGTTTTCGGCGACAAATCCCTCGTAGCGGGTCTGCAACTGCGCCTGCAGGGAACCGAGTTCGTCACTCGACAGTGTGGTGAAGTCCATTTGTTGTCTCCTAGATCGAAAGCCCGTGAAGTTCGTCGATGCCAAGCATCAGGTTTAGATTCTGGACTGCAGCACCACCGGCCCCCTTGCCGAGGTTATCCAGGCGTGCAATGAGCACAAACCTGTCCGGGTTGCCAAACACAAACAGGTCAACACGGTTGGTGTTGTTGTTGGTCTGTGGCTCAAGCTGCCCGTTTTCCAGTGCGTCCTTATCATTGGGCGGATGGGTGACGATGCAGGGCTCGTCGGCGTAGGCGTCATCGAGTATCTCAGCAATCTTCTCGATGCTTACCGGCGTCCTGAACCATTCTGCAGCCAACGGTACTGAAACCAGCATGCCCTGGGGAAAGTGTCCCACCGAGGGCAGAAACAATGGGGACTTTTCAAGCCCGGCATAATGCTGCATTTCGGGTAGATGTTTGTGCGTCAGATCAAGCCCGTAAGGGCGCGAATACCAGAGCGCAGTAGGGTGTTCGCAGGCGCGCGCCTCGTAGTCTTCCACCATCTTGCGACCGCCACCGGTATAGCCCGACAGGGCGCTTATGGTTAGCGGTATGTCTGTCCTGAGCTGACCCGCACGTACCAGTGGTGCAACCGCCAGCAGAAATCCGGTGGGATAACAGCCGGGGTTGGAGACAAACTGCGCCGCGGCAATTTTCTGGCGCTGCCCGGGCGCCAGTTCAGGCAGCCCGTAGGCCCACTCGGGGGCAACACGGTGGGCGGTGCTGGCGTCAATAAAACGGGTATTGCTGTTGCCACCCAGCGCGACAGTTTCGCGGGCAGCATCATCAGGCAGACAGAGCACAACAATGTCAGCTTCGTGTACCAGGGCGCGGCGAGCGACTTCAGACTTGCGCTCGACCTCGTCGATCTCAAGTAGCGTCAGCTCTGGACGATCTTTCAGGTAACCCTGTATCTTCAGTCCCGTGGTGCCAGCCTGGCCGTCAATAAAAACCTTGTACATGCTTTCCTGCCTGTCATCGCAGTGATTTGAAGAACTGCGTTACGTCCGCGGCCAGCAGTTCTGGTACCTCAAGCGCTGCGAAGTGACCGCCGCGTGGCTGCGTTGTCCAGTGAACGATGTTGTAGAGTTCTGCTGCCCAGGCCCGGGGTGGTTGGTACAGCTCGCCAGGAAACATCGCACAACCTGTCGGCGTTTTGATTCTACCATTTTCGAACATGTTGTTATGCACGTGTGCGGACTCGTAGTACAGCCGCATTGAGGCGGTGATGTTCTCGTTGATCCAGTAGAGCATGATGTTCGTCAACAGATCATCCCGGTTGACGGTTGCATCGAGGTCGCCTTGTGAGTCAGTCCAGGCGTAGAACTTTTCGGTTATCCAGGCAGCCAGTCCTGCTGGAGAATCGTTCAGGGCGTAACCCAGCGTTTGTGGCCTGGTGCCCTGTATTGCCTGATAACCGGTGCCCTCGTTCATATGCTGGCGGCGAGCTTCCAGTCGCGTCTTTTCTTCAGCGGTGACGCCTTCAAATGGATCAGCCTTGTCTTTCGGGAAGCCGGCAAACACCAGGGTGAGGTGCAGGCCACATACGGCCTCTGGCGCAAGCACTGCGGTCCAACTGCTGATGGGTGAGCCCCAATCGCCGCCCTGTACGCCGTAGCGTTCGTAGCCCAGGCGACGCATCAGTTCCACATGCCCCTCGGCAACCCGCTTTTGATCAAAGCCGGGTTCGCGGGGGGCGGTCGAGAAGCCGTAACCGGGTATTGAGGGACAGATCAGATGGAATGCATCAGCCGGGTAGCCACCAAACTTCTCGGGTTCGGTCAGCATTGGCACAATTCTCAGGAACTCGGCGATAGAACCGGGCCAGCCGTGGGTCATGACCAGCGGCAGGGCATCAGGGTGTGGAGAACGCTGGTGGATAAAGTGCAGGCGGCGGCCGTCAATCTCCGTTGAAAAGTGGTCGAGGGAATTCAGGCGCGTTTCCTGGGTGCGCCAGTCAAATCCGTTCGCCCAGTAGTCGCAGAGTGACCGCATGTAGGCAAGGTCACTGCCATATTGCCATTGTCCGCCAATCTCATCGGGCCAACGTGTCATCCCGAGGCGGGTCCGCAGGTCAGCCAGAACTTTGTCTTCAACATGGACTTTAAAAGGCGTGATCATGGTTGGTTCCTTTACAGGTCCCGGTGTTGTGTCCGGGCATTTGGTGCGTGGCAGGTTGGCGTTGAGCCTTTGGTCACAGGCGCTGTCGTCAGCTCCCCATTGCAACCCATATTGCGCGCTGCCGGTTGCCGCTGAACGGGCGCCGACCGTGCATGACGAGCGCATTGTCCACCAGCGCAACGTCCCCATCCTGCCAGGCAAGATCAAATGTCGCTGCATAGGCGGCGCTTGTCAGGTACTCCAGTAGTTCGCGGGGAATTTTGCTGCCATCGCCAAAGGTGATGGCAGCCGACGGATTCTCTGAGGCGCCGCGCCAGCCGCAAAAAGCAGCAATCAACTGGTTAAAAAGCGAGCGACGACCATCAGGCAGAAGCCGCACAGCGGGCAGCACCGGGGAAATTGTGCTCAGGCTGTCGTCGTTGTTCCACTCAAAACTGTAACCGAGATCCGATAGCCTCTGCTCCGCCTCTGACCGATTGGAGACCCCCAGCGTACTCTTCCAGCTTCGGCCCTGGCCTGACGCAGCATCATCTTCGCCCGGCATACGGGTGCGATACTTCACGCCCCGTGATTCCAGGTCAGCGGCCCAGTCGGGCGCCTCGCGGTTTAGCGTGTCAAATAGCCAGTCCGAGCGCACCAGGGGCGTTGCGCCGCCGTTAGCTGCACTGCTGTGGCAGTAAAAGAAAAGCCAGCGTGGTGACCGCGGTGTCTGGGCCATTTCATGGTGCAGAAAGATCTCGACATCGGGTGGGGCTTCATTGGCGGTGAAGACGCGGTCGGTGAGATTGATACGCACTGCGTTGGAGAGCGATTCCCGGTAAGTAAATGGTGTCAGGTCAAGCGCCGTGGCAAATCGATCGAAAGTGACTGCGTCAGTGACAGGATAGTTGCGGAACAGTATGGCGCCACAGTTCGCTGCTGACTCCAGCAGGTTGTCCCGGGTCCCGGCGAGAAAGACCTCACACTGTTCTATGGTAGTGAATCCTTGCGGGTTGTCGTGCAGCAGTGGGAACCGCTCGTTACCCAGGGACACACACCCGGGTGGGTTGGTAAAGGCGAGCGCGCTCACAGTATCTCCTGGAAAAAGCTGGAAATTTCCTCCACTTCTTCCAGGCAGACCTGGTGCCCCATGGGATAGTCGTACCACCTGACGTCATAGCCAAGGCGAATCAGGTTCTCCCGGGATGTTGCGGCTCGCATCACCGGAATCATCGGGTCATGGGTTCCATGAGCAATCATGATGGGAATGGCAAGGTTGGCGTCGGTACGCTCGGCTTCGGTGCTGCGGAAATCGTAAAGGTAGGTCGAGAGCGCAAGAATACCAGCAAGCCGGTGGCTAAACCTGAGCCCCGTGTGCAGCGCAATCACTCCACCCTGGGAGAAACCGGCCAGGATAATCTTTTCAGAGGGAATGCCCCTTGCCATTTCCCGCTCAATAAATGCCTGGACCTGCGCGGCGGAGATTTCGATGTCACCCCTGCCTTCGGTTTCAGAATGTGGCACAAAATCGTACCAGGCCCGCATCTCTGCCCCGTCATTGATGGTTACCGGCCTGATCGGCGCGTGCGGAAAGATAAACCGAACCGCCAGAGACGCTGGCAAATGCAGTTCCGGGACTATAGGTTCGAAGTCGTGGCCGTCAGCGCCAAGACCGTGTAGCCAGATAATGGTTGCGGTTGCGGGAGTGGCGGGTTCTATTGCGATGTGTTCGAGTAAATCTGTCATCTCACTGGTCCAGAAAATCGTGGTGCAATGATAACCAATCAGGGCTTCTGGCACCTAATTGCGCTTGGTGCCGTGAAATGACTTAATACTTCCGTTTCGGATTTCTAAAATTTCATTGCAAGCACATTGGGAGAAGCACATGGGACCACTTGGCGGATACAGGATTATCGAACTGGCAGGCATTGGCCCGGGGCCATTTTGCGGCATGATGCTCGCAGATATGGGTGCTGAGGTTATTCGGGTTGATCGGCCGTCAGCAGCACCCAGGCGCGGTCGGGATGTCCTGACCCGCGGCAGAAAATCCATTGCGGTGGACCTCAAAAGTCAGGCAGGCCGGGAGGTTGTCCTGAAGCTGTGCGAGGGGGCTGATGGTTTGTTTGAAGGATTCAGGCCCGGTGTTACCGAACGGTTGGGGCTCGGCCCAGAGGACTGTATGGGAAGAAATCCGGCGCTTGTTTACGGTCGCATGACCGGTTGGGGACAGGATGGACCCATGGCGCAGGCTGCCGGGCACGATATTAATTACATTGCGCTGGCTGGCGCGTTGCATGCGATTGGTCCAAAAGGCGGCAAGCCGGTACCCCCTCTTAATCTTGTTGGGGATTTTGGTGGTGGTGGAATGATGCTGGCATTTGGTCTCGTCTGCGGCATGCTGGAAGCGGCGCGTTCCGGTAAGGGGCAGGTTGTTGATGCAGCGATGGTGGATGGTGCTGCAACGCTGATGGCGATGTTCTTCTCCATGCATGCGGGCGGAGCAATGCATGAAGAGCGCGGCACCAACCTGTTGGATGGTGGCGCGCATTTTTATGACACCTATGAGACAAGTGATGGCAAGTACATTTCGCTGGGTTCGATTGAGCCCCAGTTCTATGCGTTGCTGCTGGAAAAGGCAGGTCTGGACAAGGAAGAGTTCTCTGCCCAGATGGATCAGGGGCGCTGGCCCGAGTACAAGGAAAAGCTTGCTCTCGCTGTCAAGCAGCGGACTCGTGCTGAGTGGTGCGACATCATGGAAGGCAGTGACGTCTGCTTTGCACCCGTGCTCTCGCTTGCTGAGGTTGCTGATCACCCGCACAACAAGGCGCGTGGTACCTTCAAGGAACTTGACGGATTTGTGCAGCCAGCACCAGCACCGCGGTTCTCCCGGAGTGAGGCAGGCCTGACCCATGGATCGCGGCTACCGGGGCAGGATACCCGTGACGTACTCGCCGCAGCAGGGTATGAATCAAGCGAAATTGACTCGTTGGTTGCAGCCGGTGCGGTGACCCAGACGGACGGTTAGATTCCAGGGACGCCGGGATTCGCCTGCCGCCAGGTCGCTAACGAGACACCTCGGTTTATTCGTTCACGCCTTCCGGTTTTTCCTGCTGTAGGAGGCCTGCAAGCGCAAAATCTAACCAGTTAGGTAAGGCTTTGCGGGTTTTTGCCGGCTTTTTGCGAGGAAATGCCGGAAATGAGCATAGTTTTTTTTTCTGGGTGCGTTAGAATTGCCCCATTGCGAGACCGGTGACGGTGACCGTTAAGCGGTGGACTTGCAAGTGGACGTGCAAGTGGACTTGCAAAAAGTACGGAAAGCGTTAAAAGCGACAGCAATTGATTTGTAAGGCAAGGGCGCCGAAGGTTGTCGGGTCCTGGCAAGTGTTGCCAGCCGCGGTTGCGGCTCATTCCAGGAGAACGCTAACTGTGATGGGTGGTCACGTACGAAGTACGGCTGGATTGATCAAAGCCCCATAAACCAGATGATGACAGGTACCAACATGAGCGTAGAGTTACTAGATACCACCCGCTTTCATGGCTTCCGGGTTCGGCGGCAGATCGCAGGTAAAACCTACCAGGAATACTTCTCTTTAAAGAAAGATGGCAAGCGCCTGCGTGGCGCCGCTCGCGCATTGATCAAGGAAGAAGCTGAAAAGCGTGATGCGGTTCTCGAGAAGCAGCAGGCCAAGGCAAAGGCAGAAGCAGCGCGCACTGCGCTGTTTGACAAGGATGGCAAGGTTCGTGGCATTCTTTTCCGGATGAAAACTGAAAAGAGTGGTACCCGCACACCGGTATTCCAGATTGGCATCATGTCTGCGAAGGCTGACAAGATTGTCAATACCACCGTGTCGATTAATCTCCACGGCCTGGAAGGTGCCTGGGTGAAAGCCGTTGATTTTTATTGCGAGCACAAGAAAATCTCCAAGCGAGCGTCGATCTATCAATCACTGCTGAAATCCCAGCCGTCCAAGGCCCAATTGGACGCAATGAAGCGGAAGCGCAAAAAGGGCTGATGGCAGGTATCAGCTGAGGTTGACAGTAAAAGAAACGGGGCTTGCCCCGTTTTTTTTGGCCAAAAGTTCACTCGGAAGCCCTGGTTTATGATGGCTTCGCCTATTTGCGCTCATGTTATTCTTGAGCCATTCGGGAAACGCTAACAGATGTCGTGACACGGGTTGTTTGATCACCTGTTGTGGCGTCAGGTCAGTCACAGAGATATTGCAACACAGGGAGATGGCATTGAGTTACGAATCCATATTTCGTGAATCCATTGATGATCCAGCCGGATTCTGGCAGAAGCAGGCTGAGGCTGTTGCCTGGTATACACGCCCCGCCACGACACTTACCGAGAGTGGTACATGGTTTCCAGATGGCGAGTTGAACACGGCCTATCTTGCGTTGGATCACCATGTGGAAGAAGGGCGTGGTGCTCAGTTGGCGTTGATCTATGACTCACCCGTCACAGGATCGAAGCAGCGGTTTACCTACTCGGAACTGCGCGACGCGGTAGCACTGGCCGCAGGTGCGTTGGCGCGGTCGGGCATCAGCAAGGGTGATCGGGTTGTCATTTACATGCCGATGATCCCTGAAACCGTGGTCGCCATGCTGGCGTGTGCGCGTCTCGGTGCGATTCATTCCGTGGTTTTTGGCGGTTTTGCAGCGCCGGAACTGGCAAGTCGCATTGACGATGCCACGCCCAGTTTGATTATCACCGCGTCCTGCGGCATCGAGTTCAGCAATGTGATTGCTTACAAACCCCTGGTTGACGAGGCGCGGCGACTCGCGTCGCACAAGGTATCCACCTGCGTTGTTTACCAGCGACCAGAGTATGAGGCTGAACTGCAAGCAGACGATGTGGACTGGGTATCTTTTATGCGCGACGCAACACCTGCAGACTGTGTGCCAGTGCGAGGCAGTGACCCGCTCTACATTCTTTACACTTCGGGTACGACCGGAAAGCCCAAAGGCGTCGTGAGGGATAACGGCGGACATGCGGTTGCGCTCAACTACAGCCTGAAGGCTGTCTACGGCGTATCTCCGGGAGATGTCTTCTGGGCAGCGTCTGATGTTGGCTGGGTGGTAGGCCATTCCTACATTGTGTATGCGCCGCTGCTGGGTGGATGCACAACCATTCTGTTTGAGGGTAAACCGGTGCGAACGCCAGATGCCGGCACGTTCTGGCGCATCATCAGTGAATACGCGGTTAATGTTTTTTTCACAGCCCCGACAGCATTTCGAGCTGTCAGGAAAGAGGACCCGGCGGGCAAGTTGCGCGGCAACTATGACTTGTCTTCACTCAGAACAGTGTTTGTTGCCGGAGAGCGAACGGATCCGTCAACCTATGACTGGCTCGTCAGTCTGTTGGGTGTGCCAGTGGTTGATCATTGGTGGCAAACCGAAACCGGATGGGCAATTGCCGGCAATCCCCTGGGTATCGAGCAGTTTCCCCCCCGGGCTGGATCTGCGACCTTCCCCATGCCCGGATACGACGTGCGTATTCTGGCCGAGGACCATACGGAGCAACCTGATGGACACGAGGGTGACGTTGTCATCAGGCTGCCTCTGCCGCCGGGTTGCCTGCCGACGGTATGGGGTAACCACGAGCGGTTTATCACCTCCTATCTTGCGGCGCATCCGGGCTACTACCAGACCGGCGATGGTGGTTTTTTCGACGAGCAAGGCTACCTGTTTATCATGGGCCGAACGGATGACGTGATTAATGTCGCGGGTCATCGTCTGTCAACCGGCGAAATGGAAGAAATTGTGGCCTCCCATGCAGTTGTGGCAGAGTGCGCCGTCATTGGCGTATTCGATGTAGAAAAGGGGCAGGTACCGGCCGGACTGATTGTCCTCAAAGATGGTGCCAATATCAGCGAGGCCACGCTAGAGCAGGAATTGGTCGGCATGGTGCGCAAAGAGATTGGCGCGTTTGCCAACTTTAAGCGCGCAGTCGTGGTCACCCGGTTACCGAAGACACGATCGGGCAAGATTCTGCGCCAGGTGATGCGAAAAATAGCTGATGACAAACCATTTGAGGCACCTGCTACCATTGATGATCCGTCCATTCTGGATGAAATTGCCACTGTGTTCCGTGAAAACCGGATTGGTGTTGCAGGGACTGTTATAGCGAAAGAGGAGCTTTAAAGATGGCCAAAACGGTATTGATAACGGGGGCGTCGTCGGGTTTTGGCGCTGCCAGTGCGAGACGTTTTGCTGCGGCTGGCGACCGGTTGGTACTGGCAGCGCGGCGGCAGGATCGGCTGACGGAGCTGGTCGCGTCTTTGCCAACGCCGGATGCCGTTCACATCGTCACACTTGACGTCCGTGACCGGGATGCTGTTTTTGCCTTGCCAGATACGCTGCCGCCGGCATTTCGTGACATCAGTGTGCTTGTCAACAACGCGGGGCTCGCGCGGGGTCTTGAGGGGGTCGATGCGGTTGATGTGGGTGATTGGGAAGTCATGGTTGACACCAACGTTAAGGGCCTCATGTATATGACACGTGCTTTCCTGCCAGGTATGGTTGAGCGAGGTGGTGGTCACGTTGTCAATATTGGTTCGGTCGCAGCAAGTTGGCCCTATCCCGGTGGCAATGTTTATGGTGGCACCAAGGCGTTTGTGCAGCAATTTTCCCGCAACATGCGCACGGACCTGCTTGGCAAGAACATCAGGGTGAGCAATATTGAGCCGGGCATGTGTGAAACGGAGTTTTCGGTAGTCCGTTTTGGGGGTGACGAGTCCAGGGCGAGCCAGGTTTATGAAGGTATGACCCCCTTGTCTGCAGCAGACATCGCAGAAATCGTGTTTTGGGTTACCGCCTTGCCAGCCCACATCAATGTCAACCAACTGGAGGTCATGCCGACAGAGCAGGCGTGGTCTCCTTTTGCAGTTCATCGAGAGCGGTAAACCTTTAGTCCGGCGGAGGCGCGTATTCAGCCCAGCGTATTGTCTGTATACTGAGAGCCATTCCCGCAAGGCGTTTTTTACATGATTATTGTCCATGGCACCTTTCCCGTTAAGCCCGAATTCAGGGACGAAGCGCTGGATTTGATGCGTCGCATGGCGGTCGCGAGCCGGTCTGAACCGGGCTGTATCAGCTACGAGTTTTATATCGGTCTGTCAGATCCAAACAAGCTGTTGTTGTTCCAGGAATGGGATTCGGTAGATTCTCTGCAGGGGCACTTTGATACAGACCACATGGAAGAATTCCTGAAGGTCTTGCCTGACGTGTTGGACGGTGAAGTGCAAACCCGGCGCTACGAGGTTCGCAGTGCGAGCGAGATCGAGGACGAGGAGGGCGAGACAGGTGTAGATAGTGAGAGTGAGCCTGATCATGCCCCGCAATTCGAGAATCGTCCCAAGATCATTCACTAATCGTTCAAGACAGTGATGTTGGTCTGACTAGTCTCGCAACAGGTCAAGCACATTTTCCGGTGGTCGTCCGAGGACGGCGCGGTTCCCCCTTACAACAATGGGCCGCTCGATCAGCCTGGGCGTTGTCACCATGGCGGCAATGATCAATTCGTCAGTTAATGCGGCATCCGCGAGCCCCAGCGTCTTGTATTCAGCTTCGCCTTTACGGAGCAGTTCTCTCGGGGAGATACCCAACATTTGCAGAATAGAAGCCAGCACCTCTGCACTCGGAGGCGCGTCAAGGTACCGGATGATAGCTGGTGTGATGCCATGGTCTTCTATCAGTGCAAGCGTTTGCCTGGACTTGGAACATGCCGGATTATGATAAATTGTGACGTCGCTCATGATGGCGCCCTCAGCCTGACATTGGACTGCTGATTGTAGTGATGGCCCATGGTGGGAACAAGCTGGCTCTGTCTCTCAAAAACAGGCCTTGAGATACAGGTCTTGCGAAACGTGTGGTTGCGACGCACGGCAGGTATCCCTGGGGTTAATTGTTGAGTGTTGATGGTTGTTGGTTGATGATTGAGAGTGCTGAACATATTGTTCGTGGGATTGGGCGCTTTTTTGTCATGCTGGCGCGCGAATATCTGGATGACGGCTGCCAGTCGACCGCGGCTGCGCTCACCTACCAGACACTGTTTGCCGTAGTACCCCTGTTGACAGTGACTTATGCCATGTTTAATGCCTTTGCCGCGTTTGAAGGGTTGAGCGTTCGGCTCGAGGCGTTCATTTTTGAGAACGTGGTACCCGAGAACATCGGTGCCGTTCAGGAATACCTGAAGAGTTTCTCCGATCAGGCGCGAAGCCTGTCGGTGCCCAGCCTGATGCTGCTGGGCGTCACCGCATTCCTCATGCTGTTTACGATTGAAAAAACCTTCAACGAGATCTGGCGCGTCCGCGAACCGCGACACGGGTTCCAGCGATTCTTGATGTACTGGGCGCTGTTGACGTTGGGCCCGATTTTGATTGGTGTTGGATTTGTGATTTCGACCTATGTGGTGTCGCTGCCATTGATCAGTGGGGTGCCAGGGTCGTCTGGCATGCTCAAGTTTGTGCCGGTGCTGATGAGCGCAGCCATGTTTACGTTGATTTATCTCGCAGTACCAAACTGCGTCGTGTCGCTGCGGCATGCCGCGACAGGCGGCATCATGGTTGCGATTGTGTTCGAACTGGCGAAGGTGTCTTTCGCCCGCATCATGGCGCAATCCAACTTTGAAGTGATTTACGGCACCTTTGCCGCCGTACCGCTGTTCCTTTTGTGGATATACCTCTCCTGGACTATCGTGCTGGTTGGCGCTGAACTCGTTAAGGCGCTCAGCGTTTTCCGATTTGACGGCTGGGCCAGGATCGAGACGCCGTTTGTCCAGTTACTGCTCATCCTGGAACAATTCTATCTGGCCCATCAGCGTGGTGACGTGGTGCGGGAAGTGGATATTCGCAAACTGTCACACCGAATAAACGTCGCGGAATGGAACGATCTCAAAGCCGGCCTGACTGAGTTGAACCTGATCAAGTCGATCGACAACGGCGGCATTGTGTTGTGTCGGGATCTGGCGGAGTTATCGGTTTGGGATCTTTACCAGAGCGTCCCGTTTGATTTGCCTTGCGATATTGGCGGTGAAAAAGCGTGGGAAAAGGCCTTTGCCGAGAAACTGAAGAAGATCACCGGGCGTAACAAAGAGTACCTGGATATGAATCTCGAGGCCCTGTTTGAGGCCAGGGAGAGACCGCAACGAGAGTCTGGTCGCCAGGAGATGCGTGACCCAGTCGATTCACCTCAGGAGAAGGATTAGTGTTGATTAACAGGTTGTTACCGGGAGTTCTGCTCCTTGCCCTGGTTGGCTGCGCGCCACCGCCCGACTTTGTTGACATCAACGGTGCCGGTCATCGTTATGCTGATATGCAGGACAAGTGGATTGTTGTGAATTATTGGGCAACCTGGTGTGCTCCCTGTATTAAGGAAATACCGGAGTTGAACACGTTGGCAAAAGACCATGCTGACACTCTGGTAGTGCTGGGAGTGAACTTTGACGAACCGGCGGCTGACAAGGCCCTGGCTGATGCCCGGAAACTGAAAATAGAGTTTCCAGTGTATGCCGAAGATCCGCACGAGCGACTGGGCGTCCAGACACCAGAGGTACTGCCAACAACGTTTGTTTTTGGTCCCGGCCTGCAATTGCGTGCCACACTGGTTGGGCCGCAGACCGAGACCAGTCTGCTGGAGGCGATGCGTTAGCCCCGTTCGGACCGCACGGCTTCGGTTACCTGTTGTGCTACTTCTTGCAGTGGAATGTCCCGGCTTTCCCCAACGGCGCGCGCGACGTACTCAACGACACCTTTATCAAGACCACGGTCGCCAATGACCACGCGGTGTGGAATGCCAATCAATTCGGCGTCAGCAAACTTGACCCCCGGGCGAACGCTGTCGCGGTCGTCCAGCAGCACATCCACGCCGGCATCCACGAGTGACGCGTAGATATTCTCTGCGGCCGCAGCGACTGCTTCAGATTTGTGCGCGTTGATCGGTATGACAATGACTTCAAATGGGGCAACTATGGTTGGCCAAATCATGCCCGCCTTGTCGTGGTACTGCTCAATGATTGCCGCGACCAGCCTGGATACGCCCATGCCGTAACAGCCCATGATCATCGTGGCCGCACGACCGTTCTCATCAAGCACGGTTGCATTCATCGGCTTGGAATACTTGTCACCCAGCTTGAAGATGTGACCAACCTCAATACCTCGTTTGAACTGCAGCACACCCTTGCCGTCCGGTGATGCGTCGCCTTCCACAACATCTCGCAGATCAGCTATTTCCGTGTACCTGGCATCCCGTCCCCAGTTAACGTTGGTCAGGTGATAACCGTTTTTGTTGGCACCGCAGACAAAGTTGACCAGGACTGCCGCGTCGCGATCCGCGATAACAGGCAGGGTCAAATTGACGACACCGAGCGAGCCTGGCAGGCAACCGGTGGCGGCCTGGATGTCTTCATCACTCGCCATCGCCAGGGGCGAGGCGATACCGGCCAGCTTTTGCGCCTTCAGTGGATTCATCTGATGGTCACCACGTAATACGAGTGCGACAAGTGGCGACTCTTCCCCTTTGACTATCAGCGTTTTGATTGTCTGCCTGGGATCAACACCCAGCAGCGCGGAGACAGTTTCGATGGTTTTGGCGTCCGGGGTCGCAACTTCAGCCATTGGCTGCTGTTCATGACTGGTATCAGCAACCGGCGGCAGAGCCTCGGCCATTTCAACATTTGCGGCATAGTTGCTCTCAGTACTAAAGGCAATTCTGTCCTCGCCGGACTCAGCCAGGATGTGGAACTCCATCGAGGCCTTGCCGCCAATGCTGCCCGTGTCAGCCAGCACTGCGCGGTAGTCGACATGCAAGCGGTCGAGAATTCGGCAGTAGGCTGCATGCATTGCCATGTAGGTCTCATCCAGACTGTCATCACTCAAGTGGAAAGAGTATGCGTCTTTCATCAGGAACTCCCGGGCTCGAAGCAGGCCGAAGCGTGGGCGGGTTTCGTCCCGGAATTTGGTTTGGATCTGGTAATAGTTAACCGGCAACTGGCGATGGCTCTTCAGTTCGTTGCGTGCAATGTCGGTGATAACTTCTTCGTGGGTCGGGCCAAAACAGAAATCCCGCTGGTTGCGATCAAAAATCTTGAGCATCAGGCCTTCATCGTATTGCTGCCACCGGCCCGATTCCTGCCAGAGTTCCGCAGGCTGGATGGTCGGCATCAACACCTCCTGACCGCCAGCGCGGTTCATTTCATCCCGGATGATGTGCTCAACTTTTTGCAATACGCGAAGTCCGATGGGCATCCAGCTGTAGATGCCGGACGCCAGTTTCTTGATAAAACCCGCTCGAATGAGTAGCTGGTGACTCGCGATTTCAGCGTCCGCTGGTGTTTCTTTGAGTGTGGAAATTGTGTAACGGGATGCGCGCATAGTAGTGATCTTCAGTCTTTAGAGGTGCATTCTACCACCGGGCCACCGGCAAGCGTCATTCAGAATTTTGTGTGATTGCTGAATGTATTGCTAACGAATATACGTTGTCGCGAGCAGGCCCGGCACAAACAGATATCGAGAAAAGGCGAGCCAAAAAAAAGGCTGCAGATGCAGCCCTTTTTAAAGAGTAGGCCCTGCTTTACCGGGCCTGGCTCATGGTCTATACCATCTCTTTCAGACCTTTCAGCGGCAGGATGCGTACCCTGGTGCTGGCGGGTTTGGCCGCTACGTCCATGACTTCACCTGGACGGAAAGGGTTAGGAACACCTTTGCGAGCTTTGGTGGCAGGCTTTTTGACGGTTTTGATTTTGAGCAGGCCAGGCATCGTAAATTCGCCAGCGCCACCTTTCTTGATGTGCCTTTCGATGATAGATGAAAGCTCGTCCAGAACAGCAGAAACCTGCTTTTTGCTGAGTTCGGTGCTGGTAGCAATCTCGGCAAGAATTGTGCTCTTGGTGTATTTATCTTTAATCGCAGGTGCCTTTTTTGGTGCAGCTTTTGGTGCAGCTTTTGTTGCGGCAGGTTTGGCTTTTGCTATCGCCTTTTTCGCGGCCATTCGATATTCCTTGTGGGTTGGGTTAAGTGTGAATCTACTGGAGATTCCAAGATCTCTATTTAAAAAGGTGGAGGCCCCCTTTTTGTGGTGCTCTTTATAGCCGATTGCTTTTATAGCCGCAATAGCGATCCGACCGGAAATGGTAAAAATGCGCTGTTTTACCGCGCTAAATGCCAATTTAGTGGTCGGGTTGGGGAGAAATTTGGCTCAGGAAATCGAGCCAGGTGAGCGTGTCGCCTATTGCAATGATTGCGGTATAATGCGCGGCCGTCGCTTCCGGAGCACCACATCGGTCCGGCAGAATCAGAGGAAAGTTCCATGCCAATATATGAGTACGAATGTAAAGCTTGTGGTCACAGGCTCGAAAAGATTCAAAAATTCAGTGATGAACCACTGAAGGATTGTCCCGTCTGTTCCAAACCGGAACTCACCAAGCTGGTGTCGGCAGCGGCATTCAGGCTGAAAGGCGGCGGCTGGTATGAGACAGATTTCAAAAGTGGCGGAAAGAAAAACGTACTTCATGGCACCTCGGACAGCAGCGGAGATGGAGGCGGGGCCGGCGCTGACAGCAAGTCAGGGGACAGCAAGTCAGGGGACAGCAAGTCAAGTGACGGCGCCAAGAGCAGCGACACTGGCAGTGGTGGTGAGTCAGGCGGATCCAAGTCTGATAGTTCAAAAAAAGGTGACGCTTCTGCGGCAGCGACCTAGTGATCAGCGAGTCGATTTAGGCCTGGCGTCACAAGCAGCCAAACGAAGTTTTCCACACCACCGAATTTAGACAATATCAGGCCTGCGATACCGTTCGCGGCGAAATAACTACTACACGGGGATAAAACAATGCGCAGCCACTATTGTGGCCAGCTTAGGGATTCTGATATCGGAGAAGAAGTATCCCTGTATGGCTGGGTTCACCGAAGGCGAGATCACGGTGGAGTCATTTTCCTGGATATGCGCGACCGCGAGGGAATAGTGCAGGTTGTATTTGACCCGGATACCGAGGCCGCTTTTGCACTTGCCGACCAGGTTCGAAATGAGTTTGTGCTGGCTATTCGCGGTCGTGTGCGCGCCAGGGACGCCGCAGCAGTTAACCCGAAAATGGCAACCGGTGCGATTGAAGTGCTTGGTAAGCAGATCGAAATACTCAACACGTCAGAGACACCACCGTTTCAGTTGGACGAGTATTCTGACGCAGGTGAGGATGTGCGGCTAAGGAACAGGTTCATTGATCTGCGTCGGCCGGAAATGCAGTGGCGGCTTCGAACGCGCTCTGAAGTTGTGCATCGTGTGCGGGATTACCTCAGCAATCGGGGTTTTATTGATATTGAGACGCCGATCCTCACCAAGGCAACCCCCGAGGGCGCGCGCGATTACCTGGTGCCCAGCAGAACTCACCCAGGCCAGTTTTTTGCCCTGCCGCAGTCACCCCAGCTATTCAAACAACTTCTGATGATGTCTGGCTTTGACAAGTACTACCAGATTGCCAGGTGTTTCCGCGATGAAGATCTGCGGGCAGACCGGCAACCCGAGTTCACCCAGGTAGATATAGAAACAACTTTTATGGGTGAGCAGGAAATCATGGATCTGGTTGAAGATCTGCTTCGTGAACTGTTTCAGCAGACACTCGATATCGAACTGGAGAAGTTTCCGGTTATCACCTATGCAGACGCAATGGAGAAATATGGTACAGACCGGCCTGACCTCCGCTTCGACCTGCCATTGATTGAAATTCGTGACCTGATGCAGGCGGTGGAGTTTAAGGTTTTTAGTGGTCCTGCCAACGATGCAGGATCACGAGTGGTTGCACTGCGCCTGCCGGATGGTGATCGGCTCAGCCGCAAGAACATCGACGATTACACAAAATTTGTTGGTATCTATGGTGCTCGCGGGCTCGCTTACATACGGGTCAACGATATTCACGCAGGTATTGAAGGGCTGCAGTCGCCGATCCTGAAATTCCTGCCAGACGATGTCGTTGCCAGTATTCTGGAGCGGGTTGGCGCAAAGAACCGTGACATCATTTTCTTTGGTGCTGACAAGTCATCAGTCGTGAACGATGCAATGGGAGCCCTGCGCAGTCGGCTGGCAGAGGATCTGTCACTTTACGAGCGGGACTGGGCAACGTGCTGGGTGACTGACTTTCCGATGTTTGAGCGTGATGGAAACGGTGACTGGAGTTCTCTTCACCATCCATTTACCTGTCCGACGGGTACACCGGAAGAAGTATTGGCGAACCCGGGTGAGGCGCTGTCACGTGCTTATGACGTTGTGATCAATGGGCACGAGGTAGGTGGTGGCTCTATCCGTATTCACCAGGCAGAAATGCAGAAGGCGATCTTTCGCGTGCTGAAGCTTGAAGAGAATGAGGCCAACGTCAAGTTTGGCTTCCTGCTGGATGCGCTTCGTTATGGTGCGCCACCGCATGGTGGTCTCGCGCTGGGCCTGGACCGCCTGGTCATGCTGCTGGTTGGTACCAACGCGATCCGCGACGTGATTGCCTTTCCAAAGACGCAGACGGCCGCGTGCCTTTTGACCTCAGCACCGAGCGAAGTAGACGATATGCAACTGCGGGAACTGGGCGTTGCGATAATCAAAAAACCCTGAGAGGAATCTAAAAGACAATGGCTGGCCACAGTAAATGGGCAAACATCAAGCACCGCAAGGCGGGGCAGGACGCCAAGCGGGGCAAGGTTTTTACCAAGATCATTCGCGAACTGACTATTGCAGCACGGGATGGCGGCGGCGTCATTGAAGACAACGCGGCACTGCGCACAATTGTCGAGAAAGCAAAGGCCGCGCAGATGCCAAAGGACACCATGGAGCGGGCAATCGCACGTGGTGCAGGCGGGCAGGATGGCAACGACCTGCTTGGCCTCACCTATGAGGGATATGGGCCAGCCGGCGTGGCGGTTTTTGTAGAGACCATGACGGACAACAAAAATCGAACCGTGGCGGAGGTGAGACACGCGTTTAGCAAGGCCGGGGGTAACCTGGGTACCGATGGTTCGGTTGCTTACCTGTTTGAGAAGAAAGGGCAGATCAGCTTTGCGCCCGGTGTGGACGAGGACAGCCTGATGGAAATTGCCATCGAGTCCGGTGCCAGCGACGTTGAAACCGGGGATGATGGCTCGATTGAGGTGTTCACGGCACCAGAAGATTTTCACCGGGTTCGAGAGGCGCTCGTGACCGGAGGGTTTGAACCGGGGTCGGCGGAAATTGCCATGGTGCCGCAAACTTACAGCGATCTGGACACCGAGACTTCAGAAAAGGTGCTGCGCCTGCTGGATGCGCTGGAGGACCTGGATGATGTGCAGAATGTGTATACCAATGCCAGTTTCCCCGAGGATTTTGAAGGCTGAGTGACGGGCAATACTCTCACCTGATTTTCTGGTGTGGTAATCTTGGATAAAATCTACCCCGGTTCAAGACATGACCCTCATCCTGGGAATTGATCCAGGCTCCAGAGTGACAGGCTACGGCGTAGTCCAGTCCGTGGGGTCACGCCAGCAATATCTTGCCAGTGGGTGTATCAAAACCACTGATAAATCCGGTTTGCCGCAGAAGCTGGGTGAAATTTTCGCCGGTATCAGTGAGGTGATAGATCTGTATGGACCAACTGAATTGGCGATCGAGAAAATCTTTATGGCGCGTAGCGCAGAATCTGCATTGAAACTTGGGCACGCCCGCGGCGTTGCCATTGCGGCGGCGGTCGCCAAGGGACTGCCGGTCTACGAGTATGAGGCGCGGAAAGTCAAACAGGCTATCGTTGGCACAGGCGCAGCAGACAAAAAGCAGGTGCAGCACATGGTTCAGCGACTGCTTTCCCTGCCGGGTGCACCACAGCAGGATGCCGCAGACGCGTTGGCGATTGCGCTTTGTCATGTGCAGACGCAACACACGCTGGCCCGGATGACGGGAGGCGCGAACACTTTTCGCCGGGGTCGTCACGTTGTGGTGGAAAAATCATGATTGGTCGTCTTCGAGGCAGGGTACTTGAAGCCGGTATGACGCAAATTCTGCTCGATGTGCAGGGTGTCGGCTATGAAGTTGAGATTTCCCTCTCCACCCATTCGGCCATTGCGGGAATAACGGATGATGTATCGCTGTTTACCCACCTTGTTGTACGTGAAGATGCACACCAGTTGTTTGGCTTTGCAACCGGTGCAGAGCGGGACCTGTTCCGTGCCCTGATCAAGGTCAATGGCGTTGGACCCAGATTGGCCGTGACCATACTTTCGGGTATGGATGCCGCCGGGCTTGCAGGCGCCGTGCGATCCAATGACGTCAAGGCGCTGGTGGCCCTGCCAGGTGTTGGTAAAAAGACGGCAGAAAGGCTGATTATTGATCTGCGCGACCGCCTGCCTGAACAGGTAGCAAGCACACCCGGTTATCAACGGCCACCCAGTGACGCATTCAGTGATGCGGAATCTGCGCTAATTGGTCTCGGATTCAAACCACAGGAAGCAGCCATGGCCCTGGCCCGGATAGAGGATCAGTCGGCAGATGTGGAGTCGCTTATCAGGCAGGCACTAAAATCGCTTGGCTAGCACATTACTGACAAAGTTGTGCCTGATATGCGGTGCCTTTATGGCCGTAAAATGAGGTACCGTATGACAACTATTGTGGCAAAATTGCGGCGCTGGCCGTCCCATTCCCAGGTATCTTGATACACATGATTGAATCCGACAGGCTGGTTTCACCCGAACAGATGACCGCAGAGTCGTCACAGGACTGGGCGATACGGCCGAAGCGTTTTGCAGACTACCGCGGCCAGCCGGCGGTCACAGACCAGATGACAATATTCATCGCGGCGGCAAAAGCGCGCAAGGAGTCCTTGGATCACACGTTGATTTTTGGTCCTCCGGGCCTGGGCAAAACAACGCTTGCCAACATTATTGCCAACGAGATGGGCGTACAGATTAAGTCGACATCCGGCCCGGTTATTGAGAAAAAAGGCGATCTGGTTGCCGCGCTAACCAACCTTGAAGAAGGTGATGTGCTGTTTATCGACGAGATCCACCGGCTGGCACCCGCGGTAGAAGAAATCCTGTATCCCGCGATGGAAGACTACCAGATAGACATTACAATCGGTGAGGGCCCCGCCGCTCGCAGCATCAAGATTGACCTGCCCCCTTTCACACTTGTCGGGGCAACTACTCGCACGGGTCTGCTAACCTCACCGCTGCGAGATCGTTTTGGTATTGTGCAGCGGCTGGAATTTTATGGTGTTGAGGATCTGACGCATATTGTCATGCGTTCAGCTGAGCTGCTCGGTGTTTTGGCAGAACGCGACGGTGCACATGAAATAGCACGGCGCTCCCGGGGTACCCCCAGGATTTCCAATCGCCTGTTGCGGCGGGTTCGTGATTATGCAGAAGTCAAAGCAGACGGCGTCATTACAAGAGAAGTGGCGGACCGGGCCCTCGACATGCTGAAGGTCGATGCCAGCGGGTTTGACCATATGGACCGCCGGTTGCTAATGGCCATGATCGAGAAGTTTGATGGCGGTCCTGTTGGTATCGACAGTCTTGCCGCAGCAATTGGTGAGGAACGTGACACGATTGAAGATGTCTATGAACCATTCCTCATTCAACAGGGATTTATCCAGCGGACCCCGCGCGGCAGGATTGCCACCCGGACCGCCTACCTGCACTTTGGGCTGCCGCGCACGGTTGGCAGCGATGATCTTTTTAGCGGTGATGACGAGCCGCACTAGCCACCTGGAGCAAAACGCGTGAACGAACCCTTATCCATCCTTGACCTCATTCTGAATGCCAGTGTTCTCGTGCAAATTGTCATGGGCATGCTGATGCTGGCATCGCTGATATCCTGGGTAATGATTTTTCAGCGAGGCTTTTCACTATCGGCAATTCGACGGGACGCGGAGGCTTTTGAAAGTGAATTCTGGTCCGGCAAAGACCTGCGGCAGATTTTTAAGGAACTCGATGAAGCAGAAGAACATCCAATTGGAATGCCGGCAATTTTTCACGCAGGTTTCCGTGAGTTTACCCGCCTGCGGTCACAGGCTGCTGATACCGATCGGGTGATGCAGAATGTGCAACGTGCCATGCGTGTTTCCATGTTCCGTGAAGAGGAACGCCTGGAGACGCACCTGCCTTTTTTGGCCACCGTGGGATCAACGAGTCCTTATGTCGGGCTGTTTGGTACGGTCTGGGGGATCATGAATTCATTCCGCGGCCTCGCAACAGTTAATCAGGCCAGCCTGTCAGTGGTGGCGCCAGGTATTTCCGAGGCGCTGGTTGCGACGGCTATGGGGCTGTTCGCGGCTATCCCTGCGGTCATCGCCTACAACCGCTATGCCGCACAGGTGGAGGTTATCGTGAATCGCTTTGAAGCGTTCAGCGATGAACTCAGCAGTATTCTCTATCGCGCCACCAATACATAGGATCCCAGCATGGCCAAGGCAGCTAGAAGAAAGCCGATGTCCGAGATTAACGTTGTGCCGTACATCGACGTCATGCTGGTATTACTCGTGATCTTTATGGTTACAGCCCCCCTGATGACGCAGGGGATTGATGTCGAACTGCCACAGGCGACATCCGGCGCGCTTGACGTTGATGAGAATGAACCAACGCTGGTGGTCTCTGTCAAAGCCGATGGCAGGTATTACATTAATACTGGCGATGCAGAAGCGCCGGTGGAACTCGCGATGATTGGCACTCGGGCAAGCAAGATTATTGCAGCGAATCCAGGTATTGCCGTCCTCGTGGAAGGTGACAGAAACCTGCCCTATGGCACCATCATTAACGTTATGGATGTGCTGCAGGATGCTGGCGCCCGGCGTGTTGGCCTGATTACACAGCCGCCAGAGAGCGCAGGAGCGCCCTAGGTGAATTCTGGCCTCAGCTATGTGTTTCCGTCGTTGCTTGCGGTGGTTTTCCATGGCTTGCTGATTGCGGCACTGCTGACCAACTGGGTGGGTGCTGAAGTGACCGAGGTAACGGCAGTTGAGCCTTATTACATTGAGGCTGCCCTGGTGCAACAGAATCCGCACCGTGCCAGGGAGCAACGGGCGGCGGCCGAGGCGACGGCGCGAGCAGAGACAGCAAGGACCCGGCAAAAAGCCGAACAGAACAGGCAGGCCGCAGAGCGCCGGTCAAAAATAGCAGCAGAAAACCTGGCAAAAGCAGCGGCGGCCAGGGAGCAGGAACTGGCCGAACAATCAACGCCGGCGCCTGAGGTGGCCGCGTCCACTACGGCGCCGGCTGCAGTGCAGCCAGAAGTGGAAGAGGAAGCAAGGCAAATGATGGAAAATAGCCTGCAGATGGCGATATTGGATGAGCAGGAATATCGCCGTGCAGTCACCGATGATGAAAAAGCGATGGCCTATGTTGCGCAGATTCAGGCAGAAATCGTCCAGAACTGGTCCCGCCCGCCCAGTGCGAGAAACGGTATGCAGGCGTTGTTGAAAGTAAGACTGGTGCCGACCGGGGAGGTAGTTGATGTTGCTGTGATTGAAAGCAGTGGCAATGATTCCTTTGATCGTTCTGCAATCATTGCCGTCGAGAAAGCAGAACGTTTTGTTGTGCCAACTGACTCGCGCCAGTTTGAGCGTAACTTCCGTGAGTTTGAAGTCCTGTTCCGGCCTGAAGATCTGCGGCTATAGTCTTGAATACAATCAGTTAACCAAATTTTCCAGGACAGCACTGCCACATGAGTTTTACCCCCAGACTATTGCTAGCAATCCTTTTGTTGTCGCCCATGGCAAGTTCGTTCGCGGACCTGCGTATCGAGGTTACCCAGGGAATAGATAACGCGGTTCGTATCGCCGTAGTGCCTTTTGCCTGGCGTGGTGCCGGTGGCTTGCCCGAGGATGTCACGGAGATTGTTGATTCTGATCTGACGCTGTCCGGCCGGTTCGATACGCTGCCAGTGAGTCAGATGCTGAGTCTTCCAAATGAGGCCAGCGAAGTTTTTTTTCGTGACTGGCGCCTGCTTGACGTTGAATACCTGGTGATTGGGCACCTCGCACCGGCGACTGAGCCAGGTCAGCTGCAGCTGACCTTTGAGCTATATAGTGTGTTTAAGCAACAGGTCGAAACGCGTCAGACCATTCGAGGGTCCCTGGATGAACTGCGTGATATGGCGCACTACGTCAGTGATGTCGTGTTCCAGAACCTGACTGGCATAGATGGGGCATTTTCGACCCGAATCATGTACGTCACATCAACGGGCGCGATCGAGAATCGTGAGTTTCAGCTCAATATTGCCGATGCAGATGGGCACCGGGTCGAAACTATCCTGCGGAGCAATGAGCCGATTCTCTCTGCGACCTGGTCTCCAGATGGCGATCGTGTGGCCTATGTGTCATTTGAGAACGATGGGCGCCCCGCGATATTTATGCGGGAGATCTCTACCGGGCGCGTACAGCGCCTGACCAGCTATGAGGGCCTGAACGGTGCGCCGGCGTTTTCACCGGATGGCAAGCAACTTGCGCTGGTGCTTTCCAAAGACGGCAGCCCGGACATTTACGTCCTTAACCTCGAAAACAGGCGCCTGCGACGGATCACGCGGCACTATGGCATTGACACGGAACCAGCCTGGACGCCGGATGGCAAAGCCATCGTATTTACGTCTAATCGGGGTGGCAAACCACAGATATACATGATGACGCTCGCGGATTTGTCCATCGAGCGACTGACCTTTGAAGGAGATTACAATGCCAAGGCGTCGATGTTGCCCGACGGCAACGCCATTGTGATGGTGCATCGGCGCGAGGGGATCTTCCACATAGCACTGCTGGACTTGCGTCGCGGCAGGCTCAGAGTGCTGTCAGAAACCGAACTGGATGAATCGCCCAGTATCGCACCCAACGGAAGTATGCTAATTTATGCGACCCAAGTGGACAACAGCGGTATTTTGGCTGCCGTGTCCATTGACGGTGGGGTAAAATTCAACCTGCCGTCAAACGAGGGAGATGTGCGGGAGCCAGCCTGGTCGCCTAAAAAGCGCAAGGTGTTTGAACCGATCTCGCCTTAACTGGAAAAAAGAACCGAATTAGAGAAAGCGGTGGATAATGTGACCTGGTCACGTGATCTCGCCGCGTGTTTTGTGGTTTAATCCGCAGATTGCGTTTATAGGAGCTAGTCATGGTATCAAGAACTATTCGCGGGCTGGTTTTGGTCAGCATCACCACGCTGTTAATGGCCGGTTGCGCGACCACTCAGCAGGAAGAAGATATGGATGCGCCAGTTGCGCAAGCGCCTACTTCAACTACAACCGCTGCTCCAGCACCGGCTCCGGCCCCCGAGACGGTCAAGCCGATGGTACGTAATAACCGTCTGGTGGTGCCGCTTGGCAACAGTATGTCTGGCACAGAATCCCTGCAGGGCCTGTTTTACTTCGACTATGACCAGGCAATTGTAAAGCGCGCAGGTCACTCCGAGCTTAACAAGCATGCACAATATTTGAGCGCCAACCGGTCCGAGCGTGTTCGCATCGAGGGCCACGCAGACGAACGCGGTACCCGCGAGTACAACCTTGCCCTGGGTGAGCGACGAGCGAATTCTGTCAAAGCTTACCTGCAGGCTCAGGGCGTCATGGCCTCCCAGATGGAAGTCATCAGCTACGGTGAAGAGAAGCCTGTTAGCGACAGCCACACCGAAAGTGGCTGGGCAATGAATCGCCGCGTAGAAATCGTCTATAAGTAATAAAAGTTAGCGGGCACCTTTATGATTAGCATTCGCCCGTATCGAAATGGTGTGCTTGCCGCGTTGTTTGCTGGCGGCACACCGTTTTTGTTTACGCCCCCTCTTTTGGCTGCCGAGAGCGCGATTGAAGTCCGCTCGCTGACGGGGCCTTCCAGCTCAGAAGAAGTTGTCTTCCAGGCACCCGTTGAAGACGATGTTGCGCCTGGCATGGAAGGTATTGAAACCCAGTACCAGCTCCAACTCTTGCAGCAGGAAGTCCAGGAGCTCCGGGGTCTTGTTGAAGAGCTGACCTACCAGCTCGAGCGATTGCGCGACACATCGGAGGATCGCTACCTTGAGCTCGACAGTCGCGTTCAGTCACTCATTGCAACAGGCGTGACGCATGGCAATGTTGGTGGCGCAGACATTGATATTGCGGATGTGACGGCAGAGCCCGAGATTGTTTCAGGTAGCCAGAACGAGAAAGCGTTGTATGAAACTGCGCTGGAGTTGATTCGTAACCGCCAGTATGACCTCGCTATTACCCAACTGCAGGCGGTGATCGCACAGTACCCAAATGGTGACTTTACTGCCAATGCCTACTACTGGCTGGGTGAAGTTTATGCGGCCAAGCCTGAACCCGATTACGAGAATGCCCGCCAGGCGCTGGCACAAGTCATCACCTTTTTTCCCGATAACCGCAAGGTACCAGATGCGGCGTTCAAACTTGGCAAGGTCTACCACCTGATGGGCGATTGCGATCGCGCTGCTGAGTTGCTGAACCAGGTGGCACGCGAACACAAGGGTAAGTCGGTCGCAAAGCTGGCCGAAGCCTACCTCAGGGACAAGGTTAACTGCGGCACTTGATGCCTGTAACCGCGTTGACGGACGGGTAATCATGGAATCCCTTCGAATCACTGAAATCTTTTTCTCCCTGCAGGGAGAGGCACGGACGGTTGGCTTGCCAACGGTGTTCGTTCGCCTGACTGGCTGTCCATTGCGTTGCCACTACTGCGATACCGCTTATGCCTTTCATGGCGGCCAGATGATGCCGTTACCCGAGATCATCGCAGCGGTGATGGCCAAAGGTGCAAAATACGTGACGGTCACCGGAGGTGAACCGCTGGCTCAACCGAACTGCGCCGTGCTGCTCGAGATGCTGTGTGAGCGTGGTTTACAGGTGTCGTTGGAAACAAGTGGTGCTATGGATATATCAAATCTTGATCCGCGAGTTTCGATTGTCCTGGATCTGAAGACGCCAGGTTCGGGCGAGGTGGCGAGAAACCTCTATACCAACCTTGCGCACCTCAAGCCAATCGACCAGGTGAAGTTTGTCATCTGCAATCGGCAGGACTATGAATGGGCGAATTTCAAGCTGCAGGAATACAGCCTGGCTGACCGGGTGAGCGACGTGCTGTACTCCGCGAGTCATGAAGAGTTGGAGGCGCGGGACCTGGCTGAGTGGATCATTGGCGATTGTTTGCCGGTGCGGTTGCAGATCCAGCTACACAAATATCTGTGGGGGGACAGGCAGGGTGTCTGACAAACGAGCGGTAGTGCTGCTTTCCGGTGGACTGGATTCTGCAACCACCCTGGCAATTGCCAGGTCTGCAGGGTTTACCTGCCACTGTCTCAGTTTTGACTACGGCCAGCGGCACCGAACGGAGATCGAATTCGCCAGCCGGATAGCGGTTGCCCTTGGGGCAAGAGACCATCGGATTGCGGTAATCGACATTGGCAGCTTTGGTGGCTCGGCGCTGACGGATGACAAGATTGATGTGCCTGTTGATGGAATAGAGGCAGGTATTCCTGTTACCTATGTGCCCGCGAGGAACACTATTTTCCTCGCGTATGCGCTGGGTTTGGCGGAGATTACGGATTCAAGTGACATCTTTATTGGCGTTAACGCGGTGGACTATTCGGGTTATCCGGATTGCCGTCCCGAATTCATTCGTGCGTTTGAGACAATGGCCAATGTTGCCACCAAAGCCGGTGTCGAAGGCACTGCGCTCTGCATCAACACACCACTGATTGACCTGCGCAAGGAAGAAATCATCGAGTGGGGGATGCGACTGGGGGTCGACTATGGGGCGACGGTGTCCTGTTATCAGCTCGATACCGACGGCCATGCCTGTGGCGTGTGCGACAGCTGCCGGATTCGTCGCGCGGGATTCGAGCGCGCTGGCGTGCCGGACCCGACCCGCTATCGCTGATTTTCGGTCCTGCCCGACAAGGTCACACCACCACCCACCTGCATATCAGACGGCTAGCCCGCCAGGCCACGGCCGCGCAGCAGAGGTGTCACGTCGGGTTCGCGGCCGCGAAAGCGGCGGTACAGTTCCATGGGTTCCTGAGTGCCCCCTCGCTCGAGAATGTTGGTTCGAAATGAGCGCGCGGTTTCCTGATCAAAAATGCCGTTTTCCCTGAATGCGTCATACGCGTCGGCATCGAGTACTTCAGCCCAGATGTAGGAATAGTAACCAGCGGAATAACCACCTGAGAAAATGTGCTGGAAATAGGTGGAGTGATAACGGGGCGCTATCTCTGGCAAGAGGTTCATGTCTGCCATGGCGGATCCTTCCAAAGTCTCGACGCTTGCCTCACTGTCTGCTGTGATCCCATGCCAGGCCATATCAAGGTAGGAGGCCGCAAGATACTCAGTAGTCATGAATCCCTGGTTAAAGGTATCAGCCGCAAGCAGCTTTTCGATGATGTCATCGGGCAGGGGTTCGTTGGTCTGGTAATGCCGGGCGAAAGATTTCAGGACTAGAGGTTCGGTTGCCCAGTGTTCCATGATCTGGGAAGGGAGTTCAACAAAATCCCGCTTAACAGCGGTGCCACTCAGCGAGCGGTAGCGTACCCGGCTAAGCAGACCGTGCAGTGCGTGGCCAAACTCATGGAACAGGGTGCGCACCTCGTCCATACCAAGCAGGGTAGGGTTGCCCTTTGGGAAGTTACAGGTGTTATAGACAACCGGGTACTGTTTGCCGCCCAGTGTGGCATGGGGTCGAATCGCATTCATCCAGGCGCCTGGTTTTTTTGATGGCCGCATAAAATAGTCGGTCATAAAGAGACCAATCAGGCTACCGTCTTCGTCGAAGACTTCGAAGGCATTTACATCTTCGTGATAGGTGGGCACGCCATTGCAAGGTGTGAGCGTGATGCCAAAAAGCTTGTGTGCAACATCGAATGCACCCTGCCGGACGTTCTCCAGTAAAAACCAGGATTTGACTTTCTCGCTGTCCAGCGAAAATTCTTCTGCACGTACCTTTTCGGTGTAGAACCACCAGTCGCAGGCTGCCAGTTTGAAATTACCACCATCGGCCTGCACACAGTCCTGTAGCCGCGCTGCCTCCTGTAGCGCTTTGAGCCTGGCGGGTTGCCAGATCTGGTCCAGCAGGTCAGTCACAGCGCCGGGTGTCCCCGCCATGCGGTCTTCCAGCACAAAGTCAGCCCAGGAGTCATAGCCCATAATTGTGGCGCGCTCAGCCCGCAGTCGTGCAATAGCAGTGGCCGCTTCCCGGTTGTTGAAGCTGTTGGTGTTATCAGCGCACCGGGTATAGGCCCGCCAGAGTCGTTCACGCAAATCCCGGCGCTCAGCGTACTGCAGGAAGGGCGTCATTGAGGAGCGAGAAATGGTGAAGACAAACTTGCCGGGCTTACCGCGGCTAATCGCTTCACTGGCAGCATTGGCACGCACTGATGCCGGTAACCCGGCGAGGTCAGCCTCTGCCTCCAGTACCAGTTCGAACGCCCCGGCATCTTTCACCACATTCTGGCCGAACGTGGTGCTGAGGCTGGATAGCGTTTTATCAATTTCCAGCACCCGAGCGCGCGCGTTGTTATCAAGCGCGGCCCCGGCCCGGACAAATGCCTTGTGCGTTTCCAGCAGCAACTGGTGTTGTTCTTCGTCCAGGTCAGGTGGGTTTTCATTTACCGCGGCAACCCGCTGGAAGAGGTCCTGGCGCGTGTAAATTCTGCCGTGATGGTCCGTCAGGATAGGCATGACCTCTTGTTGTACGTCGCGGATGGCGTCGTTGGCATGGGCTGAACCCAACACTGACAGTACCGGCGAAATCCGGTTCAGCAATGCACCGGATACTTCAAGCGCTTCAATGGTGTTCTCGAACGTAGGTGGTGCTGGATTTGCCGCAATCTGCTCTATTTCAGCAGCGTGTTCGGCAATGGCCTCGGTGAAAGCAGGTGCAAAATGTGCCGGCAGAATGGTTTCGTATGGCGGTACACCATGGGGTGTGTCCCAGTTGGCAAGTAGTGGGTTGGTCATGGCTCGAAACCGTCAGGCGAAGCGGGAGATACTACCATAT
>CAYGNA010000002.1:4781-42722 GCA_964351065.1 uncultured Pseudomonadales bacterium | reverse complement strand
GCTGTGGATAGGCAAAACCAGGTTTTGCGTCCCTGCGGGCGTAGATATTAAGCAGTTCTGCCGCAACATCGTGAACCTGTTCAGCAGCTTTACGTTTGGCCTTCTCCCAGGTATCGCCACCCAGTCGGTGTAGCGGTGCAAGTGACTCATCTGACCCACCGTAACGTGAAATCAGGTGCAGGGAGGCGACTGGCACGTAAAGCTTTGAGTCATCCTGATACCCGAGGCAAAGGAACTCGTACTGCTCGCCATCCACACCGAGCGTCTCCAAACCAAGATATCGGCCCACACCGTGATCGATATGAACCACGGGCGACCCTGGCCGAAGCTCGGTGAGACTTTTTATCACCAGCTCAGCAGCGGTATCTTTCTGGCGATCACGGCGGCGCTGTTGCAGTACCTGCTGGCCGAACAGCTGTTGCTCGGTCACGAGAATGAGCTGATGCTCCTCGAGATAAACGCCACGGTCCAGTGGTGCCACTGCCAGCCCCAGGGTTTCGTTGCCGCTGACAAAGCTTTGCCAGCCGTCGGTGACATGGGCTTCCAGGCCGTGCTTGCGGAGCAATTCGTCTACAACTTCACGCCGGCCATTGGACTCGACGGCAAGCAGCACCCGCACATCACTGCTGGTTAGCAGGTCCGCCAGCTTGTTGAGGGGATCCTGGGTACGCTCGGCGACTGTGATATCAGGCAGTGCTGCAAACCTGAACTGGTCAGATCCACTTTGTGGCTCAATGCGCAGGTCAATGCGCGCTCGCTGATTGCAGGCGGCAAAAAATTCATCGGGCGACAGCAGCAGTTGTGCGGGTGGCAGGATAGGCCGCTGGAGATCGTATCTGAGATTTTCATAGCGCGCAGTCGCATCATCCCAGAACCGGCGCAGTGTTTCTTCCACCGCACCCAGTGCGACGAGGGTAGTCTCTGGCAGGTAGTCAAAAAGCGTTTCCATGGCTTCGAAAAAGAGCGGCTGGTAGTACTCGACACCGGCCGGTGAGAGCCCCTGTGAAACGTCCTGGTAAACCGGGCACTTGCGCGGATCACCGGCAAACTGTAGATGCCAGCGGTCTTTGAAACCGTTAATCGCCGCGTCGGTCAATGGGAACTCGCGGGCGGACAGGAGTCGCACTCGCTCCACTTTGCTGACTGACATCTGGGTTTCGGGATCGAACGTCCTGATGGATTCGATTTCATCATCAAAGAGGTCCAGGCGGTAAGGCGCGTTGCTACCCATTGGAAACACGTCCATGATGGCACCCCTGACTGCAAATTCGCCATGTTCAAACACGGTTTCTACGCAGCGGTAGGCAGAGGCTTCCAACTGTTTTCGCATTGCCTTGATATCAAATCGCTGGCCGGTATCCAGCATAAGGCTGCTACCCAGTGCAAACGAGCGCGGTGCAACCCTGTGTAGCAGCGTTGCTGCCGGCACAACAAGTACACCTCGTTGCAGTGTGGGTAGCTGGTTGAGAATTGCAAGACGCTCGGAAATGATGTCCTGGTGCGGGGAGAAGCTGTCGTAGACCAGGGTTTCCCAATCAGGAAAATGCTGGACCGGTATCTTGCTGTCCAGGAAAAACTTGAGTTCAGTGGCAAGCTGTTCTGCTGATTGTGAATCCTCCGCAACCACCAGCACAAATCGTTCAGACCGACTGATGGCGTCAGCGAGGGCCAGGGCAGGGGCAGCACCGGGCAAATTGCTCCAGCGACGGCGCTCGCCCGGTAGTTCAGGTATTTTGTATTCGCCGGGTGAAAGAGCCAAAATAGCGGGTCCGCTGGGATTAAAAGGGTAAGAAGGTTACTCGCTTGCACAGAGAACGCAAGACCGCCAGTATGCCCGTTTTTGTCCTGGGTGCTTTCCTTTTCCTGCTTGGTGCCGTGGCGGGATGGTTGGTGCGTGACGCCATGTCGGGGACGCGGCCTGGCAACGCGTCAGACGCTCTGCAGGCCGCGTTGTCTGCCGGCAGCGAGGTGTCTGCTGTTGCTGCTGACAACGGCGGCACGCCAACCACAGATCAGATTTCTGCTGTTGGGCTACCCACTTTCGAGTCCCTGTTCCGGGTGGCGGACAATCAGATAGATCAGGGACTGCTGATCGCCGCTGTAGGTACCTTGCTGGATGCCTCCCTGTATGCCCGCAACATGACTGAGCAGGAACAATTCCAGCGACGCCTCGCCACACTTATTGATTCACTGGACCGGGAACTCACTGCTGCGGAGCGGTTCACTGAACTGGATGAAATTCTCGAGACGATTACGTTGTCCCACCCCGAACTCGCGGGCAACTTTCTTAAGCTCGGTTCACTGCGAATGCGGACCGGCAGTTTCGAGGCAGCGTTGCCGCCGCTGGCACAGATCCAGAATCATCCGCAACTGGGAGCACAGGCAAGGGAGTTGATGCGCCAGGCAGAACGGAGCGAAGTGCATGCCGACGGTGGCGAGGAGGTGTCGCTTCGTGCACTTGGCAGTCAGTTTGTTGTTGAGGCTCGGCTCGATGGTGGTGCACCCGTTTCCCTGCTGGTTGATACCGGCGCGGCGATGACTGTGATTGACGCCGTCACACTAAATCGACTGGGATACAATCTGGCAGGGCGAAGGGAGTATTTCGCGACCGCGGGCGGGGTGGTCGATGCGCCAGTCATCACGCTGGGCCATCTTTCGATCGGCAACGCCGTGATCAACTCGTTGTCTGTGGGTGCACTGTCGATGCCGTTGGGACCGGGTATCGATGGACTGTTGGGAATGAATTTCCTGCGCCACTTTGCCTTTCGTATCGACCAGGATCGTCTGCTGCTGATTCTGGAGTTACCTGATTGACGTCAGTTTAAACCGAAAAAGTCACCTTTCGTACCTGTCGCCATTGCGAAAATAGCCCGGTGAAACGATAATGTCCGCCCGGCCGGGAAAGCTGCTGCGTTTCAGCCTTTTTACAGTTTTCCTAATAAAAACAATGCCCTATGGGCGGGCCTTAACGGAAACTTTATAAACGGAGGAGATCCTCGTGGCACGACCAGGACTTGATGGTGTCTTTGCGGACTGGAAGGAACGCGAAGCGCTGGCAGAAGCAATGATTCCCATGATTGGCGGACTGTACCGTCGAAACATTGTTATCTACATTCACGGCGTTCCCCTCTATAACACCTCGGTCATCGAGATCATGAAAGCGCACCGTGCGGTACGCCAGATCGAACACAATGAAATGTCCGAGTTCGAGACCCACCCGATTCTTGAAATACTGTCCCGTCTCGATCTCGGGCCAGCGCATGTTGATATCGGCAAGCTGACTTCCAAGTACATGGCCCATGATGATGGGCTTTCCATGGAGGCTTACGTCAAGCGAGAGTGCAGCGAGATCCTGGGCAAACATGAAACAATCTCCCACCAGCCCATGGATGTAGTCGTCTACGGTTTTGGCCGGATTGGGCGCCTGGTAACCAGGCTACTGGTGGAGAAGACCGGTGGTGGGCAGAATCTCAATCAGAAGGCTGTTGTCCTGCGGCCACCCAAGGACCCCATTCTCGACCTTAATCGTCGCGCCAGCCTGCTGCGACGCGATTCGATTCACGGACCCTTCAAGGGGACCATCCGGGTAGACGAAGAGAATCACGTGCTGATCTGCAATGGTAATGTCATTCACTTTATTTACGCCAATGACCCCAGCGCTATCGACTACACCGAGTACGGTATCAACAATGCGCTGGTGATCGACAGCACCGGTGTCTGGCGAGACGAAGCCGGATTGTCACAGCATCTCGCTGCCAAAGGGGTTGCCAAAGTGCTGCTCACCACCTCGGGTAAAGGTGCCATGAAAAACATCGTGTCCGGTGTTAACTCTGACCTTGTCCAGCCCCTGGACAAGATTGTGGCGGCAGGTTCTTGCACCACCAATGCGATCGTGCCGGTATTGAAGTGCATGAACGACGGGTTCCAGATTCAGCACGGCCACATGGAAACGGTCCATGCCTACACTGATGACCAGAATTTGCATGACAACATTCATTCCAAGGAACGTCGCGGCCGCAGTGCAGCGCTTAACATGGTGCTCACCGAGTCGAACGCTACCAGTTCCATTGGCAAGCTGCTGCCCGAACTTGCCGGCAAGCTGACTGGCAATTCAATTCGCGTGCCGGTACCCAATGTATCGATGGCAATCCTTCATCTCACGCTTGCGGAAGAGCATACAAGAGAGGAGATCAATGAGTATCTGCGGGAGGTATCGCTGAACTCGTCCATGCAGCGTCAGATTGGGTATACCGTATCCAACGAGGTTGTGTCCTCTGATTTTATCGGCGACCGACATGCTGGCATCATCGATTCGGATGCGACCATCGTTGATGGCCGCCACGTGGTGCTTTATGTCTGGTATGACAATGAATTTGGTTATACCTGTCAGGTAGTCAGGGTTGGCCAGAAGATGGCTGGCATACGCTACCCGGTGGTGCCACGTCAGCCAGAAACTGATCCGGCGCTGATGGCAGAAGCCAAACCGCTGCTCCGTACAGCCGGTTAAAGCACTGGGTTAAAGCACTGGGTGAAAGTGTCGATACACAGAGGCCTGCTGGTGAGCAGGCCTTTTTTTTGCACAAATGTCCGGTGAATCGTTGTGCTTTCGGTGGATATATCGTTAGTACCGAACTATAATGCCGGCGTTTTTTCGGGGCTTGTATCAGCCCGTCAAGATCCCTTTTTTGTGCTTGATAGACATCAGGCTCTTTCTTTTTTACTTGCTATTTGGGTAGCAGATGATAAGGACCAAACGCGGGCTCGACCTACCGATCACCGGTAAACCCGAGCAAATTGCATACGATGGGCGTCCTGTACGCAGTGTTGCTCTCCTGGGGTATGACTACCCTGGCCTGAAACCGACGATGGAAGTTGCGGTTGGCGACAAGGTGCGCGCCGGGCAGGTCATCCTGACGGACAAAAAGAATCCCGGGGTCAAATATACCGCGCCTGCCACAGGGACGGTCACGGCGATCAATCGCGGGGCCCGTCGAGCTTTTCAGTCTGTAGTGATTGAAATTGAAGAAGGCGAAGCAGTTACTTTCCAGGAATTTGAGCCAGCCGACATAGCCACATTGTCGCGTGAGCAGGTTGTCTCCCAATTGATAGACTCTGGTGAGTGGACTGCGTTGCGTAATCGCCCCTATAGCAAGGTGCCGGCGCCGCAGGATGTGCCAAGGGACATTTTTGTTACGGCCATTGATACGCGCCCGCTCACCGCTGATCCCCAGGTGTTTATTGCTGAGCACAGGGATGCCTTCGCTGCCGGGCTTGCTGTCATGGCGCGTCTGACCGAAGGGTCGGTGTTTGTCTGTACGGCACCTGGGGCAGATGTGCCCACGGGTAATGATGCAAGGATCAAGGTTGAGACCTTTGCCGGTCCTCACCCTGCCGGATTGCCCGGTACTCATATCCACTTCCTGTCGCCAGTCAGCCAGCACCGCAGCGTATGGTTTATCGACTACCAGAACGTCATCGCCATTGGTGCCCTGTTTACGACCGGCAAGTTGTTTTTTGACCGCATGATTGCCCTTGCTGGTCCCGGCGTTGATAAACCACGTTTGCTTCGGACCCGTCGAGGTGCGAGCCTTGATGAATTGCTCACGGGAGAAATCAGTGAGGTAAACCAGCGAGTGATTTCAGGTTCAGTGCTGGATGGAAGAACTGCAGTCGGACCGTCTGCGTATCTGGGCAGGTATAACCACCAGGTATCCGTGCTGCGTGAGGGGACAGACAGGGAACTGTTCGGCTTTATTATGCCGGGCGTTAAAAAGTTTTCGGTCACGCGACTGTTTGCAGGCGCCTGGCTGCGCACCAAAGAGTTTGCCATGACGACCAATACCGAGGGCAGTGAGCGGGCGATGGTGCCGATTGGGTCTTATGAGGCTGTAATGCCGCTGGACGTGTTGCCAACACAACTGCTGCGCGCGCTTCTGGTATCAGACATCGATACTTCTATCCAGTTGGGATGTCTTGAACTGGACGAAGATGATCTTGCGCTTTGCACGTTTGTTTGTCCCGGCAAGTACGAGTACGGGCCATATCTGCGTGAAATGCTCGCACGAATAGAAGCGGAGGGTTAATTCCTGATGGGGCTAAGACAAATTCTCGACACGCTCGAACCACAGTTCGAGAAAGGCGGTAAGTACGAGAAGTTCTATGCTGTTTATGAGGCTGTAGACACAATCTTTTATACACCGGCGTCCGTCACCAAAGGCGCATCGCACGTCCGTGATGCGGTGGACCTGAAGCGCATTATGTCGACGGTGTGGATTTGTGCGTTCTTCCCGATGTTTGCCGGTATGTATTTTGTTGGCCTGCAAGCCAATCTCGCGATGGACCAGCTTGGTATTGAAGCACTCGGTGGTTGGCGCGGCTGGATTGTCGAGGCAGTGGCTGGTTATGACGCGACCAGTTGGTGGGATTGTCTGGTCTATGGTGCGGTGTTCTTTATTCCTATTTATTTTGTCACCTTTGTTGTGGGTGCCTTCTGGGAAATTACCTTCGCGACTGTTCGTGGGCACGAAATTAATGAGGGGTTTTTTGTCACCTCAATACTCTTTGCGCTGACCATGCCGGCAACAATACCTCTGTGGCAGGTAGCGCTGGGCATTTCGTTTGGTATCGTCATCGGCAAAGAAATTTTTGGCGGCACAGGCAAGAACTTCTTGAATCCAGCGCTCACCGGTCGGGCTTTCCTCTATTTTGCGTATCCCGCGCAGTCATCAGGTGATGCTGTCTGGACGGCGGTCGACGGATTTAGTGGCGCAACCCCGCTTGGCATTGCGGCTCTGGAAGGCGTTACTGGTATCACCGCAAGTGGTATCGAGTGGATGGATGCATTCATTGGTAACACCCAGGGAACAGTCGGCGGCACTTCTGCCCTGGCGATTCTGATTGGTGGTGCGATTCTGCTGTACACCCGCGCTGCGTCCTGGCGAATCATGAGCGGTGTCATGCTTGGCATGGTGGCCACAGCAGTGCTATTTAATCTGATTGGGTCGGACAGCAACCCGATGTTTGCCATGCCCTGGTATTGGCATTTTGTGCTTGGTGGTTTCGCCTTTGGTATGGTGTATATGGCAACCGACCCTGTTTCAGCCGCCATGACTGACACCGGCAAGTGGGCATATGGTGCCCTGATTGGGGTGATGACCGTACTTATCAGGGTTGTCAATCCAGCATTCCCGGAAGGGATTATGTTGGCGATCCTGTTTGCGAATCTGATGGCCCCGCTGTTTGACTGGGGTGTAGTGCAGGCGAACGTAAAGCGGAGGTTGGCACGAAGTGGCGCTTAAAAAGGACTCCATCGCAAATGTAATCACCGTCGCACTCGTTGTGTGTTTCGCGTGTGCGATTGTGGTTTCCGGTACCGCGGTTTCACTTAAGCCACAGCGTGCTGCGAACAAGGAAGCAGATCGATACAAGAACATTCTGGAGGCTGCAGGATTGTTCGAGGAAGGCAAAACTGCTCCGGGCCAGGTAAACGAACTTTTCAAACAGTTTACGACGCGGGTTGTTGACCTTGACGAGAAACGGTTCCTGACTGAGGCTGAAGTCGCGTCACTGGGTATTGACGTTGCTACCTATGACCAGCGCAAAGCCTCCAAGGATCCTGGCATGTCCAGGGAGCTTTCAAATGAGGAAGACGTGGCGTCGATCAGTCGTCGGGCGCGCTATAGCGTTGTCTACCTGTTGCAGGATGAGACAGGTCTGCAGAAAATTGTGCTGCCGGTTCATGGCTACGGACTCTGGTCGACCATGTATGGTTATCTTGCACTGCGCGGCGACCTGAACACCGTTGCAGGAATTACTTTCTATGAGCAGCAGGAAACAGCCGGACTGGGCGGGGAAGTCGACAATCCCAAGTGGAAGGCTTCCTGGCAGGGAAAAGAAATCTACAGCAGCGGCCATGACGTTGCCCTGCGCGTCATCAAGGGCACAGTAGATCCTGCGTCCAGGGACGCCGAATACCACATTGACGGGCTCTCAGGCGCAACGCTGACCAGTCGTGGTGTTGAGAACCTTATACACTACTGGCTGGGCAAAAACGGATTTGGTCCCATGCTGAAACAGTTACAAACCCAGGAGGTCGGAGCTATCTAGTTATGGCAAACGTAAAAGAAGTTCTTCTTGGTCCAATCTTTGCCAACAACCCTATCGGGCTGCAGATTCTTGGCATCTGCTCTGCGCTTGCGGTAACAACAAAAATGAGCGTTGCGCTGGTAATGTGTATCGCGCTGACCAGCGTAACCGCCTTCTCCAACCTGTTTATCTCGATGATCAGGAATCGAATTCCCAATAGTGTACGTATTATTGTACAGATGACCATTATTGCCTCGCTGGTGATTGTGGTTGACCAGATTCTGGGTGCAGCAGCGTACGAAATCAGCAAGCAGTTGACCGTTTTTGTCGGCCTGATTATTACCAATTGTATCGTCATGGGCCGAGCCGAGGCATTTGCGATGCAGAATCCGCCGGGCATCAGCTTCCTTGATGGTATCGGTAATGGCCTGGGTTATAGCGTTGTGCTTATGCTGGTCGCGTTCATTCGGGAACTGGGTGGTTCCGGCAGTGTATTTGGCTTCCAGATCCTGCCACTGGTAACGCAGGGTGGTTGGTACACCCCCATGGGGCTTCTGCTTCTGCCCCCCAGTGCTTTTTTCATCATTGGTCTGTTGATCTGGGCGCTGCGTTCATGGAAGACAGAGCAGCTTGAAGAACCCGAATATGAAATCGGTGGGCACACCGCGCTAACGCGGACAGCATAGGGGATTTGTGATGGAGTATTACCTCAGTCTGTTTGTCAAAGCTGTATTTATCGAGAACATGGCGCTCGCGTTTTTTCTCGGCATGTGCACATTTATTGCGATTTCCAAAAAAATTGAAACGGCCATTGGTCTAGGCATTGCGGTGGTGGTTGTGCTGGCAATTACAGTGCCGGTGAACAACGTGATCTTTCACTACCTGCTGAATGATGGTGCACTGGCATGGGCGGGAATGCCTGATGTCGACCTCAGCTACCTTGGCTTTCTGAGTTACATTGGCGTGATTGCAGCAATTGTGCAAATTCTGGAAATGTTTCTGGACAAGTATGTGCCTGCTCTCTACAACGCACTGGGCGTGTTCCTGCCGCTCATCACAGTTAACTGCGCAATTCTCGGGGCGTCGCTGTTTATGGTAAACCGTGACTATAACTTCGGTGAAAGTGTGGTGTATGGCCTGGGTGCCGGCGTTGGCTGGGCAATTGCAATTGTCATGCTGGCTGGTGTTCGGGAAAAGTTGAAGTATAGCGATGTGCCTGCCGGTCTCCAGGGACTTGGCATTACCTTTATCACAGTTGGGCTAATGTCGCTGGGCTTCATGTCATTTTCTGGTATCTCATTGTAAAGCGTCATTATGGCTACAGAAATTATCCTTGCAGTGTCCATGTTTACCGGCGTCATCATGGTGCTGGTGTTCATCATCCTGTTTGCGCGCAAGAATCTTGTCAGCAGCGGTGAGGTTCTGATCGAAATAAACGGTGATCCGGAGAAATCCATTCGTACAGCAGCGGGTGGCAAATTGCTGAACACGCTGGCTGATTCCGGTATTTTCCTGTCCTCGGCCTGTGGTGGTGGCGGTACTTGCGGGCAGTGTCGCTGCCGTGTCACTGATGGTGGTGGTTCCATGCTGTCAACTGAAGCGGGTCACTTCACCCGCGGCGAAGCTCAGGACGGATGGCGTCTCTCCTGTCAGACCGCAGTCAAGCAGGATATGAAAATTGAAGTACCTGCAGAATTTTTTGGTGTAAAACGCTGGGAATGTGAAGTGATTTCCAACGATAACGTAGCCACCTTTATCAAAGAACTTGTGCTGAAGTTGCCGGAAGGTGAAGAAGTCGACTTTCGTGCTGGTGGTTATGTTCAGTTCGAAATTGCGCCTTTCAGCATGGACTACAAGGATATCGACGTCGCCGAAGAGTATCGCCCAGACTGGGAAAAGTTCGGGGTCTTTGCCAACAAGGCAAGCAGTGACGAGGTGACTATCCGCGCCTATTCGATGGCGAACTATCCGGAAGAAAAGGGCATCATGAAGTTCAATATTCGAATCGCATCGCCGCCACCCGGTACTGACTTTCCAGCGGGCAAGATGTCTTCATACCTGTTTTCCCTCAAACCGGGAGACAAGGTAACCATATTTGGACCCTTTGGTGAGTTTTTTGCCAAAGACACCGATGCTGAAATGGTTTTCATTGGTGGTGGTGCGGGTATGGCACCCATGCGTGCCCACATTTTTGACCAACTGTTGCGTCTCAAGACCAAACGAAAAATGACCTTTTGGTATGGTGGACGAAATCAGCGTGAGCTTTTTTACGTCGAGGAATACGACAAATTGGCTGCCGAGCACGAGAACTTCACCTGGCATGTCGCGTTGTCAGACAGGGACATTGCGGGCTGGGATGGTTACACCGGTTTTATTCACAACGTGCTGTATGAGAACTATCTCAAGGATCATCCAGCGCCAGAAGACTGTGAGTACTATATGTGCGGACCGCCGATGATGAATGCGGCAGTCATCCAGATGCTGGAAGATCTGGGCGTTGAACGGGACAACATTTTCCTCGACGATTTTGGCGGCTAGTTGCTTTTCTCTTCCAGGATTTTCCAGCCAGCCGCTTCGTTGCGCAGCTTTAACGTTTTGTTGGTGACATCGCTGTAGACATCTGACGAATAAGTCTGTCGGAAGGTGACTTCAGCGACGTCTGGCGCAACAATCTCAAACAAATCAAAAGCAATACCAATGGTGATGTCGCCAGGGCGGGTCAATCGTGATCGTCGGAGCGTCTCCCAGGCACGTCTGCCCTGCTGCCCGGGTACAGCAAAGTCGGCTGAGTAGAAGGCCAGGTAAGCATCTACTTGCTGGCCCTGCCAGGCGGAAGCCCACTGGTCCACAGTTTGTTCCAATGCCTGCCTCACATCATCTGAAAGTGCCGTTACGGCAACAGTGGTTTCTGCCGTTACTGGTGGTAGCTCAGGTGGACCATTCGCATCAGGTCGTGCAACAGCAGGCGAACTTGCCACGACCGCGGTTTCTGCTGGTTGGGTGGTATCAGCCAGCACGGTGGCATCGACCTCAGGCGCGCCAGGCTCAGAGGGCGCCTGCACCAGTTGGTCATCCCGGAAGTAGCCGTTATAGACCGTGCCGTCGGGCAGGATCATTGTCCCCGGGCCATTGCGCATATCGTTCCTGAACGAACCCACGAAGCGCGTGCCATCTTCCCAGTAAATTGTACCTTTACCGAATCGCTTGCCGTCCTTGACGCCGCCCACGTACCGCGTGCCATCCGGCCAGATGAGTGTCTTTGATTCCGGATCGGCTGTGGTTTGTATTTCGGCGCTGATCGAGGGCAGGCAGGTGGCCAGGGCCGCCAGCAGGAAAAGGTGGATAAAGAGCTTCAACTCGATGCCTTTTTTGTAATCATGTGGCCGCCAATAGTAGCGTCCGCAGGCGACCGCTACCAGTGTCGCCATTGACATTAGACTCAGGACCGGATGAAAGCACCCACAGCAACCGCCGCATCCATAACTCGGGTTGGATCGATGATTCGTGGCCCGTCACGGTGGAACGTGACTCGGACCTTTTCTGAGTTTGCAGTCAGCAGTCGGTCACCATCAAAACCGAGGATTCCGGTCCCTTCAAATTCGATAGTTTCAGCAAGCGCAACCTGTCTGATAGACCTGATGTCGATATCCCCGTACAGCCCGGCGGAGACAGGCGCCGTGATGCGATATCTGGCCGGCAAGCCTGTCTCGATAAGCAGGCCCCAGTCATCTTCGTCACCACACGGCATGATATAGCCTCCAATTGGCGACATACCAATAGAGGCAGGTTCTGCCCTGGCCAGAAAGAGGTGCGTGATATTATCCGGGGCAAACGGTAACAGGCTGCCACGTATGTCATCTTTCAATAACACGGCGTCGACCAGTGCTGTCTCTGTCAAACCGTTGACTTCGACATGGACACGCTTGCAAGGTTGGCAGACGGTCATGGCGTCTACCCGCTCGCTCGCCACCAGGCCTGCTGCCGCGCCGGCGACGGAGGCTTCAACCATATAGGGGAAGACGTTGTTGGTGCCGGTTGAAAGTGGCAGCATGTTTGCATCAGGCAGCGTATCGGCGACAACCCGGTTGGTACCATCACCGCCCAGCACAATAAATGTTCTGCAGCCCTTCTCCCACATGGCACGTGCTGCAGCTACGCTGTCGCTTGCCGTGTGGGTTAGGGGAATATCCAGCATGGTCACCTGGTGCCGCTGGGGTAAGTTCTCAATGGCACGGGCGCTGATTCTGAAGGGTTCATTTACCAGGAATATCTCGTCGACACCATTGGCAAAAGCACCGAGGACAAGGCGTGTGACTTGCTGCTGCTTGTTCTCGTGGGTGCTGGTGCTCGCCCTGGCCGCTACGCGACGCACATCGCGGCCGGACATCGGGTTGACGATAATTCCGAGTCGGTGGCTACTCATACCTTGCGGGTGAAGACCCAGTCAGTATCGCTGGAATAGGCGTCATTGAACTGGTACCCGTCGCCATCGAACGCTTTTAATGCGGCGGGCCTGGCGATTCTGTTCTTGATGATAAACGTTGCCATCTGACCTCGCGCCTTCTTGGCGAAGAAACTCAGGATCTTATAGCTGCCTTTGCTGTAGTCCTTGAAGATTGGAGTGATCACCTGGCCGGGTAAGGCAGCCGGACGGACAGATTTGAAATACTCGTTGGACGCGAGGTTAATGAGTGTCTTGTCCTTGTGCCCGGCAAGTTCAGCTGCCAGCGCACGAGTAATTTCATCCCCCCAGAATTCATAAAGATCTTTGCCTTTCCTGTTAGCCAGCTTCGTCCCCATTTCCAGTCGATAAGGCTGGATAAGGTCGAGAGGGCGAAGCACACCATAAAGCCCGGAAAGAATGCGAAGTGTCTTTTGGGCGTGGGTAAAATCGCGCTGGGAGTAGGTTGCGACGTCGATGCCGAGGTAGACATCTCCCTTGAAGGCTAGCAGCGACTGCCTGGCGTTTGATGTCGTAAAAGGCTGCTTCCATGCCTGGTAACGCTCAACGTTGAGTTCTGCCAGCTTTGGACTGATACCCATGAGGCGGGTCAGGTCTTTCTGTGAGGCCTGGCGCAGGAGCGATATCAGTTCTTTTGACCGGTTCAGGTGTTCGGGCAGGGTGGCCTTGGTGGTCTGCACGGGTGAATCAAAATCGAGCGTTTTAGCCGGGGAAATAACCGTTAACATCAAATATCTGCAGGGCTGCTAAAAGGTTGGCAGAATACCCGATTTCAGATGCAGGCGCGAGGTGGGGCGTTGATTAGACAAGGCTGCACTGATAGCGCAAAATCGGCGGATAGCCGAAGGACGGGGTCCTGAGCAAAGTATCAGTACCTGGAATAACAAAATGAAAAATCCGCTAAAGCGTTGGGACGTTTTTCTCACACTGGTGTTGTTCCTGCTGACGATTCCAGCAGAGCGATTCGAGCTATTCTCCCTGCTCGAAGACCAGAGTATCTCTTTCCGTCACATACTCAGGACCACGCTTGGTGATCCTGACGTGGTCCAGCTCAGCGAGGACATCATGATTGTGGCTCTGGACGAGGATCTGTACGCAGAATACGGCAGTTTCCCGTTTCGCCGAACCGATCTGGGCCGGATTGCCCAGACCCTGTCAAATTTTGGCGCCCGGGTTGTTGTGCTCGACTTCCTGATGGACTTCCGCAGCTCCTATGGTGAGGATGAGCCGACGGCGGCAATGTTTACACAAGCCGATAATGTACTGTTGGTGTCCTATGCAAACTTTGACGAGGGCGAGTTCACGGGCCTGACTTACCCCACAGCGACACTGAATGCCGTCGCGGCCAGTGGCTATTCCAACCTGCAACCGACCAGTGCCATTATCGATAATCTGGCACGGGTGCGAATTCATGAAGAAATCACGAGCAACCGGGATGGCTGGCCAATTGCTATACAGGCACTGGCCATGTATCGCGGCGAAGCCCCTGCGCTGGAAGACGACACGCTGGTGATTGGTGATCTGCGGGTGCCGCTGGATCAGTTTGGTGACTTCTATATCGATTTTCCCCGGTTGGATTCGGGTACCAGGTTCCTGTGCGATCGCCAGGCGGGTTTTTCAGCGCTCGACATCCTGGAACTGGACGAGCTGGCGCCGGCAGAGATTGCAGAATATGAGGCCGTTTTTCGAGACAAGATTGTGCTCGTGGGTGATACCTGGGAAGTGACACACGACAAGTTCAACACGCCGGTGGGACCAGTGTACGGTGTCGAAATCATCGCAGACACGATTCACACCCTGCTGAACGGCGCGCCATTGCGCCCGGCAAACGAATGGATCGAGTTGCTGGCGACGGGCCTTTTCCTGATAACGTTGCTGCTTACCGGCCTGCTGGTTGGGCTGTGGACGCGATTGATTGCCGCCCTGTTGGTTTATGTGGCGTTTGTTGCAGTTGCCGCTGCAGCCTATGTCTATACGGGGCTGGTGATTTCGATGACTTATGCCATGTTGGCAGGGATTGGGACCATTGTGCTGATGAGTCTGCGCTTCTATATCCTGTCCGAGCGTGCGCATGAAAAGTCTGCCGCAGACTCTGCCGAAAGCAACCGGATGTTGGGGCTTGCCTACCAGGGACAGGGACAACTGGATGCGGCTTTCGAAAAGTATCGTCGGTGTGCGCGCGAAGTCGCAACTTTTGAACTGGTCTACAACCTGGGGCTGGACTATGAACGCAAACGGCAATTTAACAAGGCCCAGACTGCCTACGAGTTCATCCAGGAAACGACGCCGGGCTTCCGTGATATAGAAAAACGTATCAAGCGCTGTGAGTCGATGGAAGATGCGGTGCTGATGGGTGGTGCTACCCAGAGTTTGTTTGGTTCTACCCTGATGAACGAAGACGGCACTATTGAGAAACCAATGCTCGGTCGTTACCAGGTCGAAAAGGAGTTAGGCCAGGGTGCAATGGGTGTGGTTTATCTGGGCAAAGATCCCAAGATCAATCGAGAGGTTGCGATCAAGACCATGGCGCTTTCTACCGAGTTTGCGGCTGACGAACTGGTTGAAGTAAAAGAGCGGTTTTTCCGTGAAGCAGAGTCTGCGGGTCGCCTGAACCATCCCAATATTGTTGCTATCTACGATGCTGGTGAGGAAAGTGACCTCGCTTACATTGCGATGGAACTCCTGAAAGGCTACGACCTGGATAAGCACATCAAGCAGGACAAGCTGTTGCCATTGGATCGGGTAGTACAGATAGTGATCGACTGTGCCGAGGCGCTGGACTACGCGCACAGCAACAACGTTGTGCACCGTGACATCAAACCCTCCAACATCATGTACGATCCGGATACGGGTAAAGTAAAAATCACTGACTTCGGCATCGCCCGCATCACGGATTCCAGCAAGACCAGGACCGGCACAGTGCTGGGTACGCCCAATTACATGTCACCGGAGCAGTGTATGGGCAAGCGGGTTGACGGACGCTCCGACCTGTTTTCTCTCGGTGTCGTGCTATATCAGCTTTGTACCGGTGCATTGCCTTTCAAAGGCGATTCTATGGCGACGCTCATGTATTCTATTGTTAATGATCCACCGATTGATGTGAAAAAGCAGCGTCCTGACATTCCGCCGAGTCTGCGCAAGGTCATTCATATCGCGATTGGAAAGCGACCTGAGAAACGCTACCCCAGTGGTAAGAAGATGGCAGAACATTTGAAGATTTGCCTCGAACGCCTGGATTCTGAAATGGGTGCCACCAAAGCATGAATGTGAAAGGGAGAATTGATTTTGTTGCCCAGACAGATGTCGGGCAGGTACGAGATCACAACGAGGACTATGTCAGCTGTGTCGAGCATCTGGGCGTCGCTGTACTCGCGGACGGCATGGGTGGTCTGAACGCCGGTGAGATTGCAAGCTCCATGACTGTGCATTTGCTGATTGATGATCTTGTTGCCTTCAGTGAAGGGAATGCCAGCTTCATAGATGAACTGCCAGCGGATAGTGATGGCCAACCTGTCTATTCCCGCGTCGTCAAATATCTGATCGAAAAGGCGAACAGTGCGGTTTTTCATGTTTCCCAGACACAACCCCAGTGTCGGGGCATGGGTACAACGGTGCTGGTGAGTCTGTTTCACGATAATAAAGTCTACGTCGGACACATCGGCGACTCACGTGTCTACCGCTTTCGGGACAACAAGCTCGAGCAGATCACCAAAGACCACAGTTTTGTGCAGGAGTTGATCGACAAGGGCCTTTACACCAAGGAAGAGGCGAGGGAATCCAACAAGAAAAACGTCGTGACCCGAGCGCTCGGTGTGGCACCGTCTGTAGAGGCTGAGGTACATGAGCACAAGACACGGGTAGGCGATATCTACCTGATGTGTTCGGATGGGCTGACTGACCTGGTTACGGATGAAGATATCGAAACGACTTTCCGCGAGTTGGGCGGCAATCTGGGCGAAACGGCCGGTCATCTGGTAAATGTGGCAAACGCCAGCGGTGGCAAGGACAATATAACGGTGGTACTTGCCAGGATTAGTAAGTCATTTCCGGCTCAGGGCAACATCATCAATCGGATTGTGAACTGGTTTGAGTAGTTCTTTGGTAAACGTCATGCAGGCAAACACACGTTGAAGATTATTGTCATTAAGGACGAGAAGCCTATTGATCAGTTTGTGTTCAGTGGGAAGGGGCTGACCATCGGGCGACGTTCAGAATGTGATATTTCCATCAAGGATCCAGCGGTCAGTGGTACGCACGCCCGCATACTGGTTAGTTCGGGCAAGTACGCTATTGAAGACCTGAACAGTACCAACGGCATCTATGTGCGCGGGAAGCGTATTGAAGGGGAGCATGTTCTGGCCAGCGATGATGTCGTCACCATTGGCGAGCACCGCCTTAAGTTTGTCATCAGTGATGTACCGGGTATACCGGAAGTGCCAGAATCACCAGTGACTACGGCCTCCAGTGCTGCGCCAGCACAAGCGTCGCTGGTGGGCGCATTAAAGGTACTCAGTGGCAAGAATGCAGGTGCGACCCTGCCGCTTGAGGAGGGCCTCACAACGGTAGGAGAGCCAGGCGTGCAGGTCGCAGCAATTTCGCGGCGTCCACAGGGGCACTTCATTATCCACGTGGATGGCGGCAAAGATCGCGAGCGGGTCCCGCTGGTTAATGGAGAACCGACAGGTTTCAAGTCGCGCAAGCTGGAACGGGGAGACCGGATTGAGGTAGCCGGCGTCCTGATGGAGTACGCCCTGCCGGACGGACACGATTGACCGATGAATGGTCACACAATCTGTGGGTGTACCTATTAAGATGGTTCAGGTAGGGGTTTGGCGCCAGGTGCGTGACCCTGACTACTTTCAATAAGGAGTTCAGCAATGAAACTAAAGTCCATGGGCGTGGTAGTACTGCTTTTCTCGTTTGTGTTAGGTGCTGCTAGCCCCGCGATTGCCCGGGAAGCACCTGTTGCAAAACTGGTTCAGGTCGAAGGTGATGTGGCTTACAGTCGGAGCGGTGATAGCTGGCGGCCTGTACGTCGAACCAAATACCTGTTTGCGGGGTACCAGATCAAGACGGGTAAAGATGGCAGCGGAAAATTGATTAACCAGGAAACTGGACTCTCCCAGGAATTGGGTGCCAACACGGTTGTGCAGGTTGAAGAAAACGGTGTTGCAGTTGTTGAGGGCAGTCTTTCCAAACCGAAAGAAGAGTCGGTCAGCATTTTTGAGAGTCTTGCCAACAAGTTCGCCAAGGCCCAACGATATACGACGGTTCGTCGAAGCTACACCAGTGGTGATGAGCAGGCGTGTGACAACAAGGTCCGTACGATTCGCACAGTTACCCTCTCGAATGCCCATCCTGACCTGGTCTGGCGAAATGCCTGCCCCGAGTATTCCTACCGGTTGGTGATTGACGGTAAAGCGGTCGAAATTCCAGCCCAGTCAACATCTGAGATGATTCGGTATACCGTCGCTGGCTTAAAGCCAGGCGAGTACACCTATCATGTCGAAGTGCTGGACAAGGACGGCACCGTTTACATCCCGCGCAGCAAGTCGACACTTGTTTGGATCAGTAACGCTGAAGAAGCAAAAATCAACAAGGAACTCGCCGGCATTGAGGATGATGTCTTCCTCGAAACCAGTGTGCTTGAGTCCCACAACATGTACGTTGCAGCCATGGATGCGTATCGCGATTACTTCCAGGAATACCCGGACGATCATGAAATGCGACCTTTGCTTATCCAGTCGTACCAGGATCTGAAACTGGATAACCTGCGAGAAAATGAAGCGCGACTCTATAACGCGGCGCTTGCCGAAGGGTTCTAGATAAAAGGCTCTAGACAAAAGGTTCTAGACCTGTCCCTTTGTAAAGCACCTCCGCGATAGATTAAGATGGTGCGGTGACGGCGGACCAGTTGCCGGCATTGCACCATAATAATCACAGGGCAGAGTGCGCATGGGCACAGGAAAACGGCGCTACGATCTCTTTGCGATAGCAGTGGTATTTGCACTGGCTGTCGTCTTCGAATACCAGGAAACGTTCTCCTTGCTGGAGGATGAGACGCTGTCCTACCGGCAAATTGCCCGCACCCATCTCGCTGACGAATACCACACTACTCCCCTTGAAGATGTCGTCGTCGTTTACACGGACGAACTCTTCTATGAGGAATATGGTGCTTATCCACTGCGCCGGGTCAACCTTGCAGAAATTATCAGGCGGCTTGGTCACATGGGTGCTGCGGTGATTGGTGTGGATATTCTGCTCGACTTCAATAGCGCATACGGGGAGGACCCGGCGCTGGCAGAAGCCTTGGTTGAGGCCGGTAACGTGGTGCTGGTTTCCCAGGCAGTCATTGAGGATGGCCGTTACCAGGGTATTGTCAATCACGCTATTGAGGCGTTTGACAGCGTCACCAGTTCTGGCTATTCGAATATCTCGCCCAACAGCGCCATCTCGGAAAGTATTACGCGACTGCGTCTCTATCACCAGATTGCCGAGGACGGGGAGTGGTCTTTTGCAGTCCGGACGGTTGCCAATTATCTAGGCGTAGAACCTGAACTGCATGGCAACGCACTGGTGATTGGCGATGAGATTGAAGTACCGCTTGACCAGTTCAACGACATCTATATTGACTATCCACTATTGCCGAGCAATGGAGAGGGCGGCACTGTGCAGTTGCACGAGGTTGCCGGCATTTCTGCAGGGGATATCCTGTTTCCCCAGGATGAAGAAGAACTGGAGGAGATGAGTTATCTTGTTGACGGCCGGATTGTGCTGATTGGTGAGGTCGCCGAGGTTGCGCATGACGAGTTTGAAACGCCGGTGGGTAATGTCTACGGGGTAGAAGTCATTGCGAGTTCTATCAGCACCATTCTGCGCAATGGTCCGCTGCAGGCAGCGTCCCTGCTGACCGAGTTTCTGGTTGCCCTGACCGTGATGGTCGCATTACTTGCGACGGTGAAAATCCCCAATCCGCTGCCACGAAACATCGTGAGTATCGGCGTTATTGTCGTTTTTATTCTTTTTGCGACTTACGTCTACGTGTCACTGGGGCTGGTCCTGTCGATGAGTTACATCCTCATCGCATCGATTTTCGCTATTGTCGTGATGAACGCCCGTTTCTACATCGTTGAGATGGGGCAGAAAGCGCAGATCCGTCACGCATTTGGCCAGTACCTTTCCCCAAGGGTAGTGGCAGATCTGGTGAGGGACCCCGAAAAGCTGTCGCTGGGCGGTGAAGAGCGGGAAATGACAGCGTATTTCTCCGATATTGCTGCCTTCTCGACCTTCTCTGAAAACATGTCACCCACGGAACTGGTTAATGTGTTGAACGATTACCTGACCGAAATGTGTAACATCATCATTTCGGCAGAAGGTACCGTCGACAAGTTTGAAGGTGATGCCATTATTGCCTTCTGGGGTGCGCCGTCGGTGCAGGACGATCATGCGAGGCGAGCCTGCCTTGCCGCTATCGACATGAAAAACGCGCTTGTGCCCCTGCGTGAGCGCTGGATGGCAAAGGGTTATCCCGAAATTAACGTGCGAATGGGACTTAACTCCGGGCCGATGGTTGTGGGCAACTTGGGGTCGGCCCAGCGCATGAACTATACGATTTTGCGTGATGCGGTCAATCTCGCGGCCGGGTTGGAAGGCGCCAACAAGGCATACGATTCCGGCACGCTGATTTCCGAGACCACCTATGAACTCTGTCGCAATGATGTTGATGTTCGCGAACTGGACAGGATACTTGTCGTAGGTAAGCGCAAGCCGGTGACCATCTACCAGTTGCTCGACAGGAAAGGGAAAACAACGGGACTTAAGGCCGATTTGATGGTGCAGTTTGAGAAAGCGCGCAAGCTGTACCTGGCGCAGGACTTTGTTGCGGCGAGAGCGGCCTTCAAGCTTTGCCTGTCAATCGACCCTGATGATGGGCCAAGCAAGACATTCCTGGCGCGAAGTGACAATTACATTGCAACCCCGCCACCAAAAGACTGGGACGGCGTCTTCCACCTCACCGATAAGGGGTAGCGGTGACCGTTCAAGCCACAATTGAAAACAAACTCGCAGACTCGCTGGATATGTTGCATCTCGATGTCATCAATGAGAGCCACAATCACAATGTGCCTGTTGGCGCGGAGTCACATTTCAAGGTTGTGCTTGTTTCCCCGGATTTTGAGGGGCTTCGCCTGGTGGCAAGGCACCAGTTGGTAAACCGCATTCTCGAGGACGAACTGGCAAACCGGATTCATGCACTGGCCATACACACCTATACAGAGTCGGAGTGGGTAACACGAAACGGCAGTGCACCCATGTCCCCGCCCTGCGCACAAAAGGCCTGATCAGGGGCGTGAATGAGCTACGCCTGGTGGTGTGTGGTACGCGGGAGGTCCCGGTCAGGATTGTGCGCATGCGCCGCAAGACCATGGCAATCCATGTCTTTGCGGATCGACCAGTTGAGCTGCGAGCGCCGCTGAAGTGTCCCTGGTCAGAAATCAACGCTTTCCTTGAATCACGCCTTGGCTGGATCAACGAGTCGTTGGCCACGCTTGCTGTGCAGTGTCCGCCACGGCCACCCCAGTATACCGACGGCGAGTCCCACAGCTTCATGGGCCGCTCCCTGCGCCTTTCCCTTATTGAGGGTAAGACCCTGCATGTGGGTGCGGTCGGTAATGAGATGCTGGTTCGGTGCCGCGATACTTCTGATAACGTGCGCGTCGAGGATGCCATCGCCCGATTTTACCGAACCGAAGCGCTAAAGTTGCTCCCGGCACGGGTCCAATTGTGTCGCGAACGCTTTCAGGATGATTTGCCAGTCAAGGCTGTTACGGTGCGAAAAATGCGGGCGAGGTGGGGTAGTTGCTCAAGCGCGGGGGAGATATGCCTGAACACTCAACTGATCCAGAAGTCTCTCGCAGCAATCGATTTTGTGGTGACTCACGAACTGTGCCATCTGCGCCATTTTCCACACAACAAATCGTTTTACGCCTTGATGGACAAGGTCATGCCAGACTGGCGTGAACGCGAAAAACTACTGGTCGCCGACAAGGCGACCCTCCAACTCGACCTCTTTTGATGGAAGTGGCTCGCCCGCCATCAATGTGTCAGCGAGTTTTTCCCAGATCTGTTCCATGATCATGGGCTGGGCTTCCGGTTTCGGGTGAATGCCGTCCCGCTGAACGAGGCTGGCCGGCGTCGCAATGCCGTCCAGCAGAAACGGCAGCAGGGCAACATCGTGGCTTGACGCAACCTCAGGAAAGACACCTTCGAATGCCTGGATGTAGCGTTTGCCATAGTTGGGCGGGAGCACCATGCCAATCAGCATCACACGGGCGCCTGCAGCCTGGCTCAGTTCTACCATCGCGTTCAGGTTGTCACGGATTTTGGTTACGGGATAGCCACGTAACCCATCGTTTCCGCCGAGTTCGAGAATCAGAAGATCCGGTTGGTGTAGTTCGAGGGTTTTGGGTAACCTTACCAGCCCACCGCCGGTGGTTTCGCCGCTGACGCTGGCATTGACGACTACCCAGGGGAGTCCATTTTGAGCGATGCGTTCGGCCAACAGGTTAACCCATCCTTCATTTTGTTCCATCCCGTAGGCGGCGCTGATACTGTCGCCGAAAACCACCATGGTGTTTTCGTTCGTATAAGCGGGAACGCTGCTAAAAAATAGCACAACAACAGCCAAAAGCTTGAGGGTACGTGTGACGTCGGAAATCATGATCAAAACCAGGGACCTCGGAAAAACTGTTACGACATCTGAGGGAGAATTGACCATCTTGAAAGGGATCGATCTCGAAATCAAGAAATCCGAGAGCGTCGCCATTGTCGGCGCATCCGGTTCTGGCAAGACAACCCTGCTGAGCCTGCTAGCTGGTCTGGATACGCCCACCCGTGGCCAGGTGTTTCTGGGGCCTCACGAAATTACGGCGATGGATGAGGAGAAGCGGGCGAAAGTCAGGTCTGAGATGGTCGGATTCGTCTTCCAGACGTTTCAGCTACTTGGCAGCCTGACTGCCCTCGAAAATGTCATGTTGCCAGCGGAACTCAAAGGCGACCCGGATGCGGAAGCAAAAGCACGTGAATTGCTTCGGCGAGTCGAACTCGATCATCGCGGTAATCATTACCCGCGCCAGTTATCTGGCGGGGAGCAACAACGGGTTGCTATTGCCAGGGCATTTGCGTCCTCAGCAGATATTCTGTTTGCGGACGAGCCAACCGGCAACCTGGACACCAAGACAGGCTCACACATCATTGATCTGATTTTTGACCTGAACCAGGAATTCGGCACGACACTGGTGTTGGTCACACACGACATGCGGCTTGCCGACCGTTGCGATCGCGCTATTCATATCAGCTCCGGCATGCTGACAGTGCCTGAAGAGACTCCCGCACTGTCCAGCGCGACGTAGCTCTAGATGAATATCAAACTTGCTTTAAAACTCCTCTGGCGGGACTGGCGCTCTGGTGAACTGACCCTGCTGCTTGCGTCACTGATTATTGCTGTCAGTACGGTGACGACCATTACATTGTTTGTCGACCGGTTAAACCAGGCACTGTTGCGCGAGTCCTCCACGTTCCTTGCTGCTGATCGCGTTATTGGCAGTAATGCGCCGGTCTCGCCAGCGGTATTGGCAGAGGCTGATGCCCTGGGGCTCCAGCGGGCTGAAACCCTGACGTTCCTGTCGATGGTGTTTTCGGCTGACCGGGCGCAATTTGCATCTGTTAAAGCAGTGAATGAGAACTACCCGCTGCGTGGTCGCATGATTGCGTCCAACGAACCGTTTGTGAACGGCTTTGTGGTCGATCAGGGGCCACCCCCAGGTGAAGTGTGGCTCGAAAGCAGGCTTGCGCCCTCACTTGATGTAACCATTGGCGACGTCATCGATATTGGCGTAGCCAGTTTTCGGGTGGGCAAAATCCTGATCAAGGAACCTGATCGCGGTGGCGGCTTTAGCGATACTGGACCACGGGTCATGATGAACCTGGCAGATGTGCCGGTCACCGAGGTGGTTCAACCGGCATCACGGGTTTCCTACAGATATCTGTTCGCCGGTGAGAATGGTCCGTTGACCGAATTCGACGACTGGGCCAAAGACCAGCTTGGCGATGATGCGCGGCTGTTTGGCGTGAAGGAAGGCGCCGAGAGTATCGGTAGCGCCCTGGATCGCGCCGAGCGCTTCCTGCTGCTTGGCGGATTGCTGGGTGTTGTACTGGCAGGTGTTGCCATTGCGCTTTCGGCGCAACGTTATTCGCTGCGGCATTATGACCATGTTGCGGTACTCAAGACGCTGGGTGCGACACCTAACGCCATCGACGGGATGTTCATTGTCATTTTTGTCGCCCTGGGGACTATCGCCACGCTGGTTGGTAGCGCCCTCGGCTTTGTGGTGCAAATTGGTGTTGTCAGTATCCTCGAACCCTATATCCCTATCGAATTACCGAGCCCGGGGTTGCGTCCGGTATGGTTGGGCCTGGTAACCGGATTTGTGTGTTTGTTGGCCTATGCACTGCCGCCGCTGCTGCGGCTCAGGGCCACTGAGCCGGTACGGGTCATCCGTCGAGACCTCGCCGATCCGTCAGCGGGTGACCGGTTAACCTATGGCGCAGCCATTGTTGGCACCATCGGACTCATGTGGTGGTACAGCGAAGATCTTTATTTGACAGGGCTTATTTTCAGCGGTGCTGTGGTTGCCATCGTCCTGCTGTCGGCTGTCGCCTATGGATTGCTGAGGTCTGGCCGGGTGCTTGGTATGCAGGCAGGCAGTGCATGGCGACTTGCACTTGCTGGCATGCAGCGCCGCGGCCAGGAAAACACGCTGCAGATCCTGGTGTTTGGCCTGGCCATTATGCTACTGCTCATTTTGTTCCTGGTGCGAACAGCACTGATCGACGAATGGAGCGCACAGATCCCGGAGGATGCGCCAAACCATTTTGCAGTGAACATCTCGCCTGAGGATGTTGAACCCATTCGTGCACTGTTTGCGGCAAACGGGATTGTGTCCCAACCGTTGTACCCGATGATTCGGGGCCGAATTACCACGATCAACGGTGAATCAGCGCGTCAGCGGGATACCGACAGGCGTGATCGTCAATCTTTCGAAGGCGGTGATGACGATCGTGGACCCAGCGCAAGCTCGGGTCGAAACCTGACCTATGCGCCGGATCTGCCAGATGATAACCGGATTGTCTCAGGTGATTGGTGGGCGCCGGATTACGTCGGTTCACCGCTCGTGTCGATTGAAGAAGAGATGGCAAAGCGCAATGGATTTAAGGTGGGCGATGAACTGGTGTTTTCGATCCAGGGCAGGGACCTGACCGCGACGGTCAGCAATATCCGCACAGTGGCCTGGGACAACCTGCAACCGAACTTTTACGTCATTCTGTCACCTGGGGCCCTCATCGATTTCCCGTCCACTTATATGACCAGTTTCTCGCTGAAGGCAGACCAAAAGCTCTTCCTGAACGAACTGTTGCGCGAATATCCGACAATGACCGTGCTGGAGATTGATGCGTTGATTGAGCAGATCAAAACGATCATCGCTCAGGTGACCATGGCAATCGAGCTGGTGCTGGTGCTAATTATGGTTTCCGGTGGCCTGGTGTTGCTGGCCAGCATTCAGGCGAGCATGGATGAGCGGTTCAAACAGCACGCGATCCTGCGCACATTGGGTGCGTCGCAGAAACTTGTGATGGGTAGCTTGATGGTGGAGTTCTGTACGCTGGGTTTCTTTGCTGGTGTGCTGGCGACGTTTGGCTCAGAAATTACAGTGTATGGGCTGGAGACCGAGATCTTCCAGCTTGAGTACACCGTTAATCCGCAACTCTGGGTGCTGGGTCCGCTGGTTGGCATTGTGCTGATTGGGACAATTGGGACGCTGGCAACGTTGAAAGTGGTCAAGACGCCACCGATTACTGTGCTACGAGGGCTTTAGCACATCGCAGCAGGCGCCGGGGTTTACCTTGCGCCGCGGCTGGCGGCCGTCCCGGCTGCCCTTCCTCCTCCGCAAGCCCCTACGCTTCGGGATACCAGCTACCGTCCGGTTTTTTCCGGATCCACATCTGGGAGAACCAGTAAAAGCGTCCGCCCTTGGTGGTTGGCATGGTGCAGTTATAGCGGGAGCGCGCAACAGGTACTGGTGTGGAAGTTGTTGCGGTGACGGTGTTGCCTTGCCACTCAAGGGCCAGGCGTGTGCCGCCGGGACCAAAACAGTTCAGTGCAGAAAGGCGCAGGTCACTGTCCTTGTCGAACGTAAGGCGGAGCGTCGGCATGGTTTCGCTGTCGTCCAGCAACGGGTCAACCTGCACTGCTGCAACCGGTAGTGGCAGCGAGTCGACCTTGATCTCGAAAGATGACTGCTCGTTGTAAACGCCACCAAATGGGAACCGCGGCAGGACCGCGAAGTCAGAAGTTGCACCAAACGCGCCACTCTGCTGCCCGAAGCCCGTGAAGCCCAGGTCTCGCACAATTTTCAGTATGTCGTTGTTGTATTCACCGTAGGGGTAGGCAAGGTAGCGTGGTGTGTCGCCCAGTTCGGTGGTGAGGCGCTGCTGCGCTTGCATGATGTCAGCCGCAATCCGCTTGCGCCAACTGGCGGTTGATTCATTGTCCAGCTTGCGTAGCAGGTGCGCGTGGGAGTGGCTATGGTTGGCGATGGTAGCGCCGTGGGCCTTCATTTCACGCAGTTGATCCCAGGTGAGGAAACTGTTTTCCTGGGTGCCAACCGGTGCGGTCGCGACAAAGATGGTAAAAGGCCAGCCATACGCGCGCAGTAGCGGGAAAGCATTCTGGTAGATACTGCCATAGGCATCATCGAAGGTGATCGCCACAACCTTTTCCGGTGTGGTGCTGTTATCCCGCACCGCTTCTACGAGGCGCTCAAGCGGCCATACTTCAAAACCACTGTCGAAAAGATAGGCCATGTGCGCCGCAAACTGGGCGGGCCGCGTACTGGTAATTGCCGGCGAGGTCTCGTCAATGTGGTGATACTGCAGGATAACGCCGTGGCTGGCCCGGTTTACAGGTAGCTTGTCCTGCGCGTGCAGATCCAGCACGCAGGCCGCGAGTAAAACCAAAGTGAGTAAAAACTGCATACTGCGAAGTTTACGTGGCTTCGTGTAGAATTTCGAACTTCGTGACGCCCGGCAGCAGACTAAATGAAAGACAAGGCCACCTACAACAAGAACAAACTGTACAAGCGGCTACGCCGTGACACAGGGCGTGCCATTGCTGACTTTTCGATGATCGAGAACGGCGATCGGGTGATGGTTTGCATATCGGGTGGAAAAGACTCCCTGACCATGCTGGATATCCTGATGAATCTGCGTCGCCATGCGCCGGTAGATTTTGAGATCCTGGCGGTTAACCTTGATCAGAAGCAGCCCGGATTTCCTGAGGATGTCCTGCCCGCATGGTTCGAATCGATTGGAGTTGCCTACAAGATCCTGGAGGAAGATACCTACTCATTGGTGACTGACATGGTGCCAGAGGGTAAGACCTATTGTGGCTGGTGCTCAAGATTTCGCCGCGGCATTCTCTACAAGTTTGCGCGGGAAAACGGGTACAACAAAATTGCCCTCGGCCACCATCGGGATGACATTCTTGAAACCATGTTCCTGAACATGTTCTTTGGTGGCAAGCTCAAGGCCATGCCACCAAAATTGCTGTCTGATGATGGCGAGAATATTGTCATCCGCCCGCTTGCCTATTGCCGTGAAGAAGATATCCAGCGCTACTCTGACGCCGTTGGTTTTCCTGTGATTCCCTGTAACCTGTGTGGTGCCCAGGACAATCTGCAGCGTCAGGTGATCAAGGAGATGCTCCAGGGTTGGGAACGTCAGCATCCCGGACGCCTTGAGACAATCTTCCGGGCCGTAACGGACGTTGTACCTTCACATCTGCTGGATACAAGCCTCTTTGACTTTGATGGCATCGTTTCCAGGCAACGGCAGTACCTTAGTGTGGTGAATATTCAGGAGCCCCGTTAGCCTTCCGGGGCTGCCGCACTGTCCATTTGAAACTGCTCGATGGCGCGCAGGAAGTTGATAAGCTCACGTCCGAACTGTTCAAGCTGATCATCCAGATGGGCAGCGCCATCGCGAATCCCTTGCTCGAGAGCCCTTGCTGCATTCATCAATCCCATGGCGCCAAAACTTCCCGCGACACCGGCCACGTTGTGCGCGAGTCGATCGGCTCGGACAGGGTCTGCAGACGCCAGCAGGGTGCGTAACTCTTCGTCCGAGAACCGATAGATTTTTACAAACTCGGACATAAGTGATGACAGCAGTTCCCTGTCGCCGCCGTGATTGCGAAGCGCCCGTCCAAAATCGACGCCACGTATGACAATTGGTGCCAGTGGCGGTGAATCAACGATGGGTACTGCAACACTATCAACACTATCGCCGATGGCCTGGAGCAGCCCCAGCAGTTCTGCAAAATCGACGGGTTTGCTGAGATAGTGGTCAAAACCGGCGTTGATAGCCTCATCGATCTCAGACTTCAGCTCCCCAGCGGAAAGCGCTATCGTCGGCAGCGCTGCGAATTTTGAATTTGCGCGGATCTGCCTGATTGCCTCAATACCATTCATCAGGGGCATGCGCAGATCCATCAGGACTGCAAAAAACTGTTGGGTTTCAAGCGCTGCAAGTGCCTCGATGCCATTTTCCGCGACCACAACCGAGAACCCGGCCTGGCTTAGTACTTCTTTAGCCAGGTTGCGATTGATGATGTTGTCCTCAACCAGCAGCAATGTTTGTCCCTGTCTCGCCTGCGCTAACCCGGGTGCTGTCTCGATACTGTGCTGCCGCTCATCACTGACTTCGACGATGACCGAAAAATAGAACTGGCTACCTTCGCCAGGCGCGCTGACCGCGTGTATGTGACCCTCCATCATTTCAACCAGACTCTTGCAGATAGCGAGTCCGAGGCCCGTACCTTCTTCTCGCGAGGGAGCGTTACCCTGCACAAATGTGTCAAAAATGTTGTCGAGTTGAGATTCGTCAATACCGATGCCGGTATCGGCGACTCTGAAGTTGATGCATACCCGCCTGTCCTTTAGCTGGACGGTTTCGAATTCGACCCGAACTTCGCCGGCGTCGGTAAATTTGAGCGCATTGCCTACAAGATTGATAAGTACCTGACCGATGCGGACAGGGTCACCCATAAAGTAACCGTCGCCATCAGCTTCGACTTCAGGGACAACCAGGTGTATTCTCTTCTGCTGCGCTTCCAGATCGAACAGGTTGTGAAGATCGCTGACAATATCACTCAGCCGAAAGGAGGTGCTCTGGAGTTCGAGTTTGCCCGACTCCACCTTGGATAGATCCAGGATGTCATTGACCACACGCAGCAGGTGGTTGGACGAGTTGCGGATCGTCGCGAGATAGCTCGCTTGCTGATCTGATAAAGGTGTTTTGAGCGCCAGGTTGGTATAGCCCACGATAGCGTTCATTGGTGTCCTGATTTCGTGACTCATGTTCGCCAGGAACTGACTTTTTGTTTCGGTAGCTGCTCTTGCGATTCGGGTTGCCTGTTCTGCCTCTTCCCGTAACTTTCGCTCGGTGATGTCGATGAGTGAGCCCTCGATCCTGTAGTTGTCCTCAACTTCAGCGGTAAAGGCCTGGGCATAGATGGCGACCCAAATGGTAGATTCGTCGTTGCGGCGGATAAGAAGTTCATGTCCGATGACACGTTGTTCCTCAACTAACATGCGGCGAAGGTATTCGCCATCGGCGGGGTCTACAAAGCGGCTGGTTGGGTCAAAGTTGCCATTGCGCATTGCCTGTTCAACTGACTCGTAACCCATCAGGTGAGCGGCTGCAGGGTTGATGTTGGTGACCATCCCGTTTGCATCAAGTTCAAAGATACCTTCGACTGCATTCTGATAGAGTGAGAGGTACTTGTTGCGCGAGTCGTTCAGTTGCTGGTACAGACGGGCGTTCTCAATCGCGATGGCGGACTGTGAAGCGAGTAACTTCAAAATAGCCACCCGGTCATTGGTAAAGGCCAGGGTTGTCTGCATGTTTTCAAGGTAGAGAACACCCGTCAGGTGTGATTTGCTCAGTATCGGAATACAGAGAATCGACTTGGGCCGTCTTGAGACAATGTATGCATCCAGGGTAAAGATGTCTTCGTTCAGCGCGTCATTCAGTACCAGGTCTTCCCGGGTCCGGGCAACATACTGCACGACAGATACGGGAATGTCCCTGGCTTGTTCGACAGGGATATTTTGCCGGGCGTGTTCTGATTTCTGGTCCCGATAGATCGTCGTCATTTCCAGACTAAGCTGGTTGTTGTGTGAGAGTACGAGCGCTGCTCTCTGGGCGCCGGCGTTCTCAAGCGCTACCTGCATCAGGCGCTCCAACAGGTTATCGAGGATAATCTCACCCGCAAGCACCTGGGAAGCCTTGATGACAGAGCCAAGGTCAAGGAAGTCGCCGTAGCCTCGCATGTCTCTGATTCCCTGGATTTTTAGCGAGGTACTGGCGGGCAGCTGCTGGGATCTGCCGGTGTAGATATCATCTTCTCCAAGTTCAATAAACTCCGTATCCAGCGCACGTATTTTTGTGATGGCGCCCCAGCGTGTGTAGGCCGCTCGTGCACGTCTCAGGTAAAACAGGGCAAGTTCTTTTTTACCCGACCCAAGATGGAACCTGCCAGCAAGTTCGTTCGCCAGTGCCTGCTCTTTTAGGTAGCCATGCTCTGTCGCGGTGCTGATGGCAAGATCAAAACTTTCCAGTGCGCCGGTAGTGTTACCAGCAACGCGATAGCGCTCCGCTTCTACAAGGTGGTAACAATGGAGAATATTGGTGGGCGAATGGTAAGCCCATTTTCGGAAGAGTCGCTGGTTGTGGCTGATGCGCATATTCAGCTTCAGTGCTGCAATTGGGGCGACTGATTTGAGTTGGGCTATCATCGCGAGGCTTTCATAGAGTAAGAAGAATGCCAGCGCGGGTGATGAAACTACGCTGGACAGTCTTGTCCGCGCTAACCTGGCGTAGTCCAGTGCCTGTTTGTTCTGGCGGAACAGCACGGCGAGGAAGAGCTTGATGATATAAAGATGGGCGAGGCTAGACTCATCACCATTTGCCTCGTGGAAGGGAATCAACTCCTTTTCAACATAGACATTGCCAGAAAGTATCCAGGGGTGTTCTGTCATCTGGGAGAGATTGCGGACGGCTTGTTGATAGATTGACCCCATGCTGAGCATCGGGGTCTGATTGAACTCTGCTGCTTCCTGATTGTATCGCCCCAAACTCGCGTCGAGACTGTTCAAGTCGTGCCCCAGCAGGAATGCGTTGGCCGTACCGGTGATCGCTGCAATGAGCGCAAACTCCACGTCGCCTGTTTCCATGCCGGTCTGGTAAGCCCGGGAAAGTGGCTCCAGTGTATTTCTGACCGGATGCTTCCAGATTGAAATAAAATTATTCACCAAGGTCAGGCTCTTGCAGTGTAGCGCCTTATTGAGATCGTCCAGATTCTGTGTGGCGATCATCCCAAAGCGATAGCCGGCGTTGATAGTGCCAAGATAGGAAATAATCAGGGCGCCGAACATGGGGTAGGCAAATGAGGATTCCGGTGCGAGGCCGTGGCGCATTGATAGCTGTGTCATTCGCAAGATGTAAATGCCAGTCTGCGGGCTGCCATTGATGTAGCTTGCCTGGCACATGATCATGAGAACGCGCATGGCTGTCAGCAGCTTTGGGTCCTCCATCTTTTTGGTCGGCAGGACATTGTTCTGACTAAATTGGATAATGTGGAAGAGCAGCGTGCCGATAAGACCGATGAACCGCAGCCCACCCATTTTCGGAATCCGGACGCCGAGAATACGTAATACCTCGTCGCCAAGCGTAAGTGCCGATTCAATCTCCTCAAAGGCAACCAGTGCACGCAGCCGGATTTCAAGGGCGCGGGCCTGGTCCAGTGGGTCGCGGGCATGGTTTAGCACATTGCTGATGGTTAGCTCGACCTGGTTCCGATCACCACACAGGTAAGCGGCTTCAGCAGTATCGAGATGCAGGGCCATTGCTTGCTCGTAGCTGTCCCAGAGATTCTGGCCGAGTAGCGCAATCGCGGTACGGAAGTATTTGAAAGCTGCCTGAAACGCGCCAGCTCCCTTGGCTCGTTTGCCCGCAGCGATGTTTAGTGCGGCCAGCTTCTGTTGATCTGGCAATGTTGAGCCCTGTGTCCCAATGCTGTTGTTGAGCTGATTAACAATGTCAAAAATCTGCTCTTCTCCAGCACTTTCCACATTTCGAAGAAGCACATTGCCGATTTCACCATGAATCTTCCGCTTTTCATCATTCGGTAGCAGAGCATAGGCAGCCTGCTGGATGCGTTCGTGTGCGAACCGGTAGCCCAGCTTTTCTATCCCACGACCAGGGTGAGGGGTGTCGGTGGGACGATAGACGATAAATCCTTCCCTAACGGCGTTTAGCAGGCGTGCTGAGGTTTCTGGGTAGGAAAGGCCGGAAACTTCACGCAGTGTTTCGAGGTCGAAGTCTTCACCAGCGCAAGCGGCAATCTTGAGTAATTGGGCGGTCACGGGCTCCAGATCACCGATGCTCTCTGATAGGCTGGCGCCGACGTTTTCGGTTGGCGGCATAGCGGCTGCAGCGGCTGTATCCCATGTCCACTCGCGATGGTGCCGGTCAAAGCGAAGCGCGCCAACTTCGTTGAGGCTCGCGATGAACTCTCGCACTGCCAGCGGATTGCCACCCGTTTTGGTTTGGATAATACGGGCGAGGTGGGCGATATCCTCAATGGGACGAAAGAGTGATTCCGAGAGCAGTGTAGCGATGCCCTGGACTGACAGGCTGGTCAGGCTGATTAATCTGATTGGTGCGCCAGACGCCGCAATGCGCTCGATGACCTGGCGGGTCTCGTTGTTGGCGTTTAGTTCTTCCGATCGATAGGCGCACAGAATCATGAGGCCGGGAATTCTCTGTGCGGTAATCAGTGGCTCAAATAGTTCGAGTGAAGCCTTGTCGATCCAATGCAGGCTCTCGATCGCCAACACAAATGGATGTTCGGCGCTGCACAGTGTCTGAATCATCAAAGTTAACCCCCACTGAAGTCGATTCCTTCCTTCCAGTGGCGGTAAATCCAGGATCGAACTCTGACTCTGGAAAAGAGGCGCCAGTTCCGGCACCAGTTGCGTGATTGTTCCGACATTATCCTCGAGTGCCCGTGACAGTCGCACCCGAATAGATTCGTTATCAATGCGTGCCTGTAGTTGCCTGACCAGGTCGCTGCATGCTGCTGACACTGCGCTATAAGGTCTGTCTGGACTTGATGGACCGTGACGGGCCGTCACAAAGAGGCCGCCTCTTGCCATCACTTCTTTCTGCAGTTCTCTGATCAGGGCAGATTTCCCAGTACCGGCTTTGCCGTGACAAACCACGATCTCGGTACCACCGGATTCTATAGCAGCGAAGCTGTCTTTCAATTGCTGTAGTTGGACTTCTCGTTCCAGCAGTCTTTCAGTCAGCAGCATCTGTTCCGGTATGTCGTCCAGGGCAACCTGGAACGTTGCATCTGTACCGCTTTCAATGAGTTCGAGGCAACGCCTTAAGTCAGCACGAATTGCAAAGGCGCTTTGATATCTCTCCTCTGGCATTTTTGCCAGTAGCTTCATCACAATGTCCGAGAGGCTGGCTGGAATCGCCGTATTGACCTCAGCTGGCGATGCAGGCGTTAACGCGACGTGACTATAGATCAATTCGAGTGTTTCAGTGCCAACGAACGGCGGCGCCCCGGTTAACAACTCGTAGAGCGTGGCACCAAGTGCGTAAAAATCCGCGCGGTAATCCAGTGAGCGGTTCAGGCGCCCCGTTTGCTCCGGTGCCATGTATAACAAGGTGCCCTCCGGGCCAACACCCGGCTCGGGCCTGCGTGACGAGGGACCTGTTTGTGAGGCAATACTGAGATCAATGATTCTGAGCTGGCCACTTTCAGGGTTAAGCACCAGGTTCCGCGGACAAATGTCCTTGTGCACAATGTACTGGCCATGTAGATCATCGAGTCCGTCGACAATCGAAATGGCGTGCGTGATAACGTCGCGGATCGGTAGTTGCGGGAGTTCAGCGAGGGAGATTCCGCCAATATCTTCGGTGACCAGGATGACCGTATCATCGGGTTCCAGCAGTTCGATAGCTGAAATGACGTGAGACGATTCGATTGAGCGGAGCAGTTCATATTCCCTGCGATACTGCTCCTTCAAGGCGGGGGAAACGATAGTTGCGCGAAGCTGCCGCAGTATGACAGGCAGGTTGTCACCCTCTCTGCGTGCGCGATAAACGAGGGACTCCGGACCCTGGTAAATACTCTGGAGATTGGTATAGCCGATGACCGAAATCATGCCAGCGCCCGTGGAAGTGACGCAATAATGTTACACCCTCAGGTCACGTCAGGCGCAAAAAGGTAGCCGGTACCATGGATTGTGCTGATAAATGTTGTGTCAGGCGCGTGCTCACGAAACTTTCTCCTGACCTGCCCAACAAGAACGTCTATGTAACGATCATCGGGATACCATTCGCGATTACGAATTCGGTTCATCAACTGGTCACGGGTCATCACCTGACCGGCGTTTTCAATAAGTGCGAGCAACAAATGAAATTCCCCCGCTGAAAGCGGCTGTGTTTCCCCTGCCGGGCTATACAGCTCACGCTTGTTGAGATCGAGGCTCCAGCCAGCAAAGCTGCGCTTGAACCCCTGCTCCTTCTGCTTCTCCTGGGCGCGGATACGCCAGAGCAGGTTCTTGACCCGAGAAAGCAACTCGCGTGGATCGAAGGGTTTTGTGACATAGTCGTCAGCGCCGCTCTCTAGCCCCAGAATCCGGTCGATCTGCTCATCTTTACCGGTTACCAGGATAATGCCGACATCGGAGCCAACTCTCAGCTCCCGGGTAAGGGTAAGCCCATCCTTGCCAGGCAGGTTGATGTCAATCAGGCAGATATCGATGTTGTTTGATTCAATTGCCTGCGGCACGCCGTCCGCAGTTTCCATAATGGCTACACCGTAGCCTTCCTTCTGGAAATGGGCCGCCAGCTGCGAGCGCGTGATTGGCTCGTCCTCTACAACTAGCAGGTTGGCGATAAAATCCGGCATAAGCTTGGTCTATTTGTTAACAGCAGTTTTTATAACACAGTGCCCGGCCCTAATCACCGGGCTCTGGTATTGTATGAACCCTTCTGCAGAATTTACGGATTGCTGGATTGATCATTCCCTGGGAAAGCCTTTCTGACGATGCTCTGCGCGGCGTGATTGAAGAGTTCGTCACCCGCGAGGGCACTGAGTACGGAGACCATGAGGTCCCGCTGCGGGAGAAGATTGCAGAAGTGCTGAAACAGCTCAAATGTGGCAGCGTCGTAATAGTTTTCGATCCGGAACTTGAATCTGTCTCGATTGTCACAATTGACGGTTCAAGATAATACCTGGCTTCGATGACAAGCAAAGCTGCGGTGTGGTTATATACTGAATATAATCAATAGGTTATAACTTCTCCGTTACATGATTTGACCACCTGTCCAATGTTAACGACCGGTGATCAATTGCTTACAACTTGCTTACAGTTTCCATTGGCACCCCCTCTTATAATGGCTCCCTCGTAATGGGCAAGGACCAGGGAATTCTAGCAGCAGGACTTCATTTGGTTTCTTTGAAAATGGTCTTAAACCGCTATTTTCATTGAAATTTTTGCTTGTTACGCATGATTCAATTGAATACCATGCGAAAGGGTGCGTCTAAAACTCAACGACAAGTTTTCTAACACGATGGTAGAAAAATGAAGATCTTGGCTCGAATTTCGCATAGGTTCCCTGACTCGAATAAGTACAGGAAGCGACTGATGTTGATGGAACTGATATTGATGGCCGTGCTGACGCCTTCTGTGGCAATGGCCGATCCCAATATTCAACTCGACATGAACGTGTTGAAAGAGATTGTGGTGGAAGAAAATGGTCAGGAAGTGACGCGCTGGGTCGAAGCCCAGGAAATTGAGCCCGGCCAAAAGCTCCGCTATACGGTGCGCTACGTCAACATGGGTGATGAGCCTGCCACCGAGGTGAGGATCGAAAACCCCATCCCGGATCTAACCGTATATCTGACAGATTCAGCTTCCGGCACGGGGTCGACCATTGTCTTCTCTGCAGATGGTGGTGAGACGTACAGCCCGCCAGAAGAGGTTACCTATGAGGTAACGGTGTTTGGTGGCGGGAAAGATCGTCGCAAGGCGTCACCCGAAAGATTCACCAATATCCGCTGGCTGATTGAAGAGATTCCGCCTGGTGAAACCGGTGAAGTGAGTTTTGTTGTACTGGTTCAGTAGTATTGGCACAATTTTTGAATAAAGGTTTACAGTAGTTACATTTGCGTGTGACAAGTTCACACATCGTCAAGAAGGTAGAGGTTCTCACCATGAGATCAATAGTAAAAATTGGATTGGGCATGATGATGGTTGCGTTTGCTGGCCACGCGCTGGCAGCAGGCACCGCGTCTCAGGCTCAGCTGCGAAACACGGTAACCGTGACCTACGATAGTCTTGCGACAACCGGTGGTACATTCTCTGATACTGATTCAGTGATTGTTACCGTTAACCTGTTGCCTGCAATACCGACACTTGCCTATGACTCGGCAGATACAGATCTGTCAACGGTCAATGAGGGGCAGGTAGTTAACCTCGACTACACGGTAACGTCGAACGCCAACGGCCCCGATACTTACGAGCTGGTGGTGTCGGAAACGCCTACCGACCTCAATGCCTCGACCTTCACAACGCCATTCCCAACAGTCGGCTTTGAGCTGGGTGCCACAACTGTCGCTGAGGCAGTGACGCTCACAAGCACCTGTTTTGGCACACCTTCTTCTGCTGGTGTCTGTTCGATCAGCACTCCCAATGACAATGCCAGTGATTTTGTCCTTAACGGACTTGTGGCGACCGATAAAGTCGTACTGACGGGCGGCGCGGTATGTATCGTTGACGCTGTTGTCGACACCAATGGTGGTGCGGTTTCCGAGCCAGGCACCTACAGTTCGCTGGATATTCGCGATTGTACGGGAGCCCCATCAGCGCTTGCAGTGGGTGATGGTATCTTTGAACAAACCACCGTGACCTTCCCGCTGACCATTACCACCGTCGTGACGCCTGGGACCAACGGTACCAGCCTGCTGACTGTCAATGCGCAGCCAGAAGATGTGCCCGCATTTGTCACACTGACGCCTGCGACTACCCCGCTGATTACTGTTCTGTCTGCTGATCTCCAGATTTACAAGTTTGTCCGCAACGTGGATACCTCAGGCAGCAACCCGGCGAGTTGTGGCGCTGCTGCATTCTCATGTGTTGTAGTCGGCGGAAATACTTACTACGCAGATGGCGTTTCAGCCCAGCCGGGTGAAGATCTTGAATACATCATCCTGCTTTACAACAACGGTGGTGATACACAGAACGTGGTGGTGACTGACCCCTACGTCAACTTCACGACCTATACGCCAACATCCATCCAGGTGCTGCCGAATACAACAGCAGCGGACGGTGCCGGCACCTGTCTCGCAGCTGCATCAGGCACCTGTACGGTTACCGGTAGCCTGTCCGCCGCCAATGCTGACGACACGCTTGCTACAGGTGGTGACTTTGGTGGCATCAACACAGTGCCCGATCCGGACGAAATTACCGTCTATGCTGGCGCTGGTGCCAATGAGGTTGGGGCGATTGGCGGAACCATCGATAACGGTAACGTCTCTGTTGTGCGCTACCTTGTGACAATTGACTAGCCGTTAGAACTAGCCGTAAGAATTTGACTGAGGAATTGGTAATGAAACATTTTAAACTTTATGCCGCGGCGACAATGGTGCTCGGACTGATGCTCGGCGCACCCGCGGCCATGGCCTTAACGCCGGCGAAAACATCGCTCATCAACCAGGCAAAACTGGTGTATTCGGGTAACCCCACGGGCATTACCGCTGAGGTGACCGTCGAAGTGAGCCTGGTCAAGGCGGACGTGCGGATTAACCCGGCGTTTTCTGTGCCACCGGATCAGTCAAAGCCTGAGAATGCGTCAGCCCTGATCAGCTATAAGGTATATGCCCAGAACAACGGTATAGACACCTACACCATCAGCGGGGCGGTGACAGGCTCAAACAACGTAACGGCACCTGGCGGTGGTTATGTCCTGACGCCTTCTTTGGCCAGCGTTACGCTGGGTGCGACAGCCCTCGCTGTGATCTCGCCTGGTGGCAGCCCAATATTGACAGTGCCGTCCGACGGAGTTTCTGACGGCGAGGTGAACGGCATCATCCCAACCGATACGGTTGTCATCAACAATATCGAATACACGGTACTCAGCATTGTAGATAATGCTTCAGGCACATCTACTATCACCTTTACCACCAATATTCCCGG
>CAYGNA010000002.1:3437-4681 GCA_964351065.1 uncultured Pseudomonadales bacterium | reverse complement strand
TTGTAGATAATGCTTCAGGCACATCTACTATCACCTTTACCACCAATATTCCCGGTGGTCTTCCGGTTGGGGAAGGGGTTTTTGAGTCCAAATCTTTCACCATGAGTGTTGCGGATGTGGGTTCAAAGACTGTCTCTGCGACGCCCGCTGCAGACATTACCGTGACCACGTCATTGAACAACGGCGCAACGACGTTTAATGACGCGGTTGATATCGACATCGTAGAGATCATCATGACCAAGCTGGTCAGATGTATCAGCCTCTGCGACGACAGCGGCGGTACCGGTGCAGTCAGCTATGACTCGGGTTCAGGTGCCAACAACTATTTTGATGGTGGCGTTACGGCTGAACCGACAGGTGTTCTTGAGTACCTGATTGTCATGGACAACCCAACGGGTACTGCCATCACTGCTACAGTGCTGTCTGATACGTTGCCACAGTACACGTCCTATGTCTCAGGTACGACGCTGCTGAATACGCTGGCAGTCAGTGATGATACGGTCACGGCTGACCCCAACGACTTCCCGCTGGCAAGTGATGCGGACGATGGTGGCCTGTTGGTCGGAACCAGTGGTTCGCTGACGGGCGGCGAAGACAACGGTAGCCTCAATGGGGTTGCACGCGTTGTCTATCGGGTTCAGGTTGACTAGAGCCTGATGATGATTGGATGTCTATCACGAGAACTCAGCACAGCAAAAACGGTGTAAGCCGCGCAATCGCCACTTTGGCTGGATGTGCTGATATTCTCGATCGATTCATAAATACAGGGAAGGTCATGGCGACAGTGGTTGCCATGGCCTTTTTCTTTTCTGCCCACCCGATTCATGCCGCTGAAAACGGCGACGTCTACACCAACCTGGCCCGCCTGACTTTCTCTGGTGCGTCAACCGCGATCGAAGCCTCAGTTGATTTTACCCTCGAAATAGAAGGCGATGATGTGCCTACCGACATCACACAGGGCTGCGGCTCAAACCCCGAGTGTGAGGTGGTGTTCCTGTTCGAAAACGCTGCTGGTTACGTGATTGGTCCCATTTCCGTGGTTGACCCTGACCAGATCAGCGGGCACGTGTGGACCATCAGCGATCCCCGCTTTGAGGTTGTGGACAATCAACTCAAGCTGGTCGACGGGGTGTCACTTGATTTTGAAACCGAACCTGAGGTCTCGCTGCTAATCCGCGTCACCGATGATGACGGCAACAGCTATGAAGAAACGGTGGTCATTGAGGTGATTGATGTCAATGAGG
>CAYGNA010000002.1:0-3337 GCA_964351065.1 uncultured Pseudomonadales bacterium | reverse complement strand
TGACGAATGACAGCGAGACGGTAAGGCTGTTCGAGTCAGGTCCGGACACGGGGTATTTTGTTGGCTACATCATCACAACCAATCAGCAGAGTGTGCCGGAGGATTGTATTCTCACCGTTCGTCCTCGCTCGCAGGTCAGCGCCACCTACACTGATCCGACTGATGGCCAGGATATCAGTAGTCGCCTGGCCGACATTGCGCCTATAGGGATTGTGTTTGACGAGACGACTGGCGCGCCGCAGGACGGCGTTATCCTGACCCTCGTGCGTGCTGCAACGTCGACGCCTGCTGAGGTGCGTGGTGATGGGCCTGGGTATCCGCTTTATCCTTCCGCGGTTGCATCGGGCGAGGATACAACGGATCGTTTTGGCGCGATCTATGATGTGGATAGCGGTGAGTATCGTTTTCCGGCAATTCCGGACGGCGAATATCGGCTTGAAATATTTAACCAGCATGTCTTCGTGGTGTCAGATCGCCCGGATGCGGAACTGCAGGCGCTGGGAGTCAGCCTCGGCCGCGCACTGACCATCACCTCTGACGGACCTTACAGACTCACTGACGCGTCGCGTGGCCTTCCCTTCAGGGTCAGCGAGGGGGCGCTTCCCAGGATAGACATTCCAGTGAGAAAGATCGTACCCCCTGCGCAAGAGGAGACGGTTCCAACGCCATCGAAGACCGAGTTTTTCCAGTACAGCCCCAGCCCATCAGTTGGTACACCCTACAATGTTCAACAGACGGTCTGTGTCTCGGGGCAGACCAGTGCTGTGGTTGAACTCAGGAATGTCTCCGTGCCGGTTCCGGGTGTGGTAAACCTTGTCAAAACCGATGTCATCAAGGTTGGGCAGCCCGTATTTGTCAAAGTGACAGATATAGACCAGAATCGTGACCCCACGGTCCGCGAAACAATTACGATCCAGCTTGATGTGCGGGCGAGCGACGATCGTGAGTACCTGGAACTTACCGAAACCGAACCGGATAGCGGCGAGTTCATTGGTTATATCCAGACGTCAGAGGAAGTGTCGTCAAGCGGCAGTTGTACGCTCGGTGTGGTGAAGAACCAGCCTGTTACCACGACTTACACAGATGCATTCGATAACACCGACACTTCCGATAGCCTAGTGCTGGTGGATCCTTTTGGACGGGTATTCAATACGCGCAATGGTGAGCTGATCAGCGGTGTAACAGTTACCCTGATCAATGTTGACACGGGACTGCCCGCGGCTGTGTTTGGCGATTCTCCAACCTTTGCACCTTTCCCCAGCACCCTTGTCACCGGTAGCAGCGCAACGGACGAAGCCGGTCTCCAATACGACTTCCCTGCTGGCGAATACCGGTTTCCTTTTGTTGAACCGGGCAATTACCGGCTGGAAATTTCCAACCTGCCTGACAACCTGATCTTTCCCTCGGTAGTGGGTGACCTGATGATCCAGGGCTTGCCAGGTTCGCCCTATGAAGTTGTTGCAGGCTCCCGCGGAGATGTGTTTGAAGTGCCTATTGGCCCTGCACTGAATATTGATGTGCCTGTCGACGAGCCATCGGCAAATTTTTTCCTGCAGAAAACAGTCAGCCGGGATGTTGCGGCAATTGGCGACTTTGTTCAGTACCGAATTACTGTGAACAATGAAAATGGCGGTGTTTCCAGTAACAGCGCGATTATTGACAGGCTGCCGAAAGGTTTTCGTTACCAGCAGGGATCGCTGCGCATTGATGGAGCACCTATGCCAGAGCCCGCTATAGGTGCCAACGGCCGCTTACTGACAATTAGCCTGCCACCTGTTGCTTCTGAGCCTGTTGACGTTCGCTACGTCACCGAGATTACTGCCGGCGCAGACCCTGGCCCCGCGATCAATTCGGCCATTGTTGAGGGTGACCTGATTCTATCCAGCAATACAGCAACGGCAAGAGTTGTAGTGACCGATGATTTGTTCAGCAGCAAGGCGATTCTGACAGGCCAGGTAACCCTGGCGCAGTGTGCTGGTGAAGCGGGTCAAGAAGGATTAACCGAGGTTATCGGTATGCCAGGTGTCCGGGTTTTCCTGGAGGACGGGTCTTATGTCATCACCGATGATGAAGGTATGTGGCACATGGAAGGTATTGAGCCTGGCAGCCACGTCGTTCAACTGGACATTGATTCACTGGAAGAGCGTTACGAGCCTTCGCCATGCAATACCAACAGCCGGTTTGCGGGGGCTGCCTATTCGCAGTTTGTTGATGTACAGGGTGGCACTCTGTGGCGCGCTGATTTCAAGGTGCAGGAAAAGGCACCACCTGTTTCGGACATAGAGCTGATTCAGTCACTTTCTGTCGACAAGGACAGGGTCTGGGTGCTCATTACAGCGTCTGCAGAGGGGCGTGTTGTAGCAGAAGATGCGAGCGTGATTTATCGATTGCCGCCGGGCTGGGCCATTCTCCCGGGGACAGAAGAACTTGACGGTAGTCCGGTTTCGCACAGTACGTCTATCGTCGGCACTGTCTGGAACATTGGCGATGTGGTGACAACCACAGAGCTTCGGTTTGCTATTGCCCCAAAACCAGGCGCAAAGAAGCCGCCGCCAGACAATTTGTTGTTCGCGCTTCAGCCCCGATTCGAGACGCGGAGCGTTTCGCTGACCAGCGCGGATCGTGCGGATCTCGACAAACTGATCGCGAAACTGGGTGATCGGCGCTGGGATGCCGTGACCGTTGTCGGGCACACCGACAACATACGCATTGCGCCGGAGAATCGTGGTGAATTTGCTGATAACGCTGCGCTCTCGAGAGCGAGGGCACAGGCCGTTGCCGACTACATCGCCGGCAGAAAAGACTTCCCTGCCATTACTGTGGTTGGTGCGGCAGACCGCTATCCTGTGGCATCCAATGAGACCCGGGCAGGTCGTCAGCAAAACCGCCGTGTCGAACTGTTGTTTGGTGCTGCGCCGGATCTGCCCGAGGACAAGACCATAACGGCTAGCGCTCTGGCAGGAGATAGCATTGCGAGATTGAGCTTTTCCTCCGTCGGGACCCCCAAGGGAAAGACTGAGTCCAATCGCCTGCCGCTGGTTCAGTTGGCTGGTCAAAGCGTTAATGTGTCAACATCCGTGAAAACCACCGCGACGGGTAGTTGGGATCTGCTTGAAGTCTCCGGGGAAGCCCCAATCGCCGAGCGAGATCCCGACATGCAAGGTCTGATTACGATCAGCGAAGGCGAACGGGTCAGCACGCGTGTGATGGCAATCAAACTGGATCTGGACAGCCGGCTCAAACCAAAATTGTTGGTGGATGACACCGAGGTGCCGAGAGACCGTATCGGTTTCAAGATGGAAGATGGGGAGACGGGTAAAACCCTGTACAGTTACAT
>CAYGNA010000001.1:0-42893 GCA_964351065.1 uncultured Pseudomonadales bacterium | reverse complement strand
ACCAGGTCACATGCGCCAGGTGCCACTTGGGAGGGCTGGCATCATCCATGGGCTGGACAACATAATCCTCGATTTCCAGCGGCTCGCAGAGTGCTACACTTTGCGCCCGTATCCGGTGATAGGTTTCCGCCAGGCTTTCACTTTGTCGCGGCATTGTTGCTCCTGGGCGATGTTGGTTGGAATTCGACGTGGAAGCTACATGAGACTCTGGACGATAGTGGCGATGTTTGCCTCGCTATGTGGCGTCTTGATAAAACCGGCGTAGCGACCTTCTGGATTTACGACAACAATACTCGCTGAGTGATCAACAAGGTAAGTTCCTGCGGTTGGTCCGGGGACTTTTCCAAACGCTATATTCACCTGTGTTGCCAGTTTAACAATTTCATCAAATTCGCCGGTATAGCCGATAAACGATGGGTTGAATGCGGGCACATACTGCTTTAACTGTGCCGGGCCATCACGTTCCGGGTCGACCGATACCATGATTACCTGTGGATCAACTGCCAGTTTTTCAACTGCCCGAGACAGTACGCCGAGGGTAGTCGGACATATGTCAGGACAAAACGTAAAGCCAAAAAATAGCAGCGACCACTGGCCCTTCAAATTGTCGATGCTGACCGGCTGGTTATCCTGATCCCGTAGTGCAAAATTCGCTATGACTCTGGGTTTCTCAAACCGGTAGAAGCCAAGTGCAGCATACTGCTCGTCGGACAGCCCACGGGTTGAGAAGAAAGAGTAAAAGAACAGTCCCATGATCAGCGAGATAAAGGCCGCGATGCCAACCAGGGTATTTCTGACGCCAGTATTCATCAGTGCATGGCCAGGTAATTGACTGGCAGTAACCAGTGATCGAGCAACAGTGCAATAAAGAGTGCCATCAGGTACACAATGGAGTACCTGAAGGTCTCCATGGGCGCTCGCCGATTCTTGCCAATAAGCAACACAATGCTCCAGTAAAGGAAGCCAGCACCAAGGCAGATGGCAGCACCAAAATAGAGAATGTTACTCATACCGATGATATAGGGTAGAAATGTCACCAGTACCATAATGATGGTGTAGAGCAGTATGTGGAATTTGGTGTATTGCTCACCATGGGTTACGGGAAGCATGGGAATGTCAACCTTCCGATATTCTTCTACCCGATCGATAGCCAGCGCCCAGAAATGTGGCGGCGTCCACGCAAAAATAATCAGCACGAGCAGCAGACCGCCACTGTCGATCGAACCGGTGACAGCGGTCCAGCCAAAGAGGGGTGGTGCCGCGCCAAAGAGACCTCCAATAACAATGTTCTGCGGTGTCGCGCGCTTGAGGTACATACTGTAGATCATGCCGTACCCAACCCACGAGGCAAGATTAAGCCAGGCAGTAAGCGGATTTATCAGCAGGGCGAGTATGGCAATACCAACAATGCCCGTGACGCCAACAAACATGTATCCCTGTAACGGCGTGACGCGTCCACGAGCTACTGGCCTGTTACGGGTACGTGCCATTTCCTGATCGATTCGGAAATCAACAAGATGGTTCAGCGCGGCTGCGGATCCCGCGACGAGGGCAACGCCGAGATTGCCAAAAAGCAGCACGTCCCAGCTAACCATACCGGGAGTCGCGAGGAACATGCCTACCATGGTGCATAGCAGCATCAGCAGCACTACCCGCGGCTTGCACATTTCCAGGTAGTCCCGCCAGCTGACGGCATTTTGTGTGTGAATTTGTTCGGACATTGGGTCGATTTTGTTTTCGTAGGCGCGCATGTTACCGAAATCTGCCGCGCATTCCTAACCGATGTTAGAGAGCTTCAGCAAATGTTTCAGATCCTTGAGTACGGCTTTTCCGTCCTGTGTGGGCGTATAAAACATGATGACATTACCATTTGGGTCGATCAGAAACAGATGCCCGTCAGTGGCTGAAAGACCGGTCCGTGCCTGCAGAACCTGCAGCAGGTGTTCGTTATCCATTTGTCTGATCAACAGTTCAGGATATTCACTCTCAAGCCGATGCCGTAACTCGGGTTCGTTTCCAAGAATAAAGGCACGCTGCAGTCTGTCCGAGTCTTTGCCAAGCGCTATATTGATCTGCCGGGCAAGGTAGATGCCGTGAGCGCAGGTGGAGCCTGGCTCGCAGGCTGAGTGACCGGACATCAACAAGGTCCATTTCGGCGGAACGGCCAGCGCACCGCTTAGGCCAAGTTCTTCGACCTGGAAAATTGGCTCAACCAAAGTGCCCTCATTGGTAGTCCCGGTGGGCGCATACTGGGGGAAGAAGAAAAAGAGCGCATAGGCGGCAAGGAGGGGTACTATGCCTATCGAAGCCATTACAAGCAGGCTGATTCGACTACGCCGCCGAGCCTCAAGGTCAATTTCCATCGTCTCTGTTGTCATTCTGGTCTTTCCGATTTTCTGAATAGGGCTGGAAAGCTAAAAGCAATCCACGCGATTACAACTGCACACGCCATCATGAACCATTGAATGGCGTATCCCCGATGTTTTTCGGGTTGCATCACGGTCACTGGCCAATAGCGCGGCAGTGCATTTTGGTCGCCAGCCTGCAGGCGAATAACGTAGGGCGCCAGTGTAATGCCGGAAACTGATTGTATCAGCCCCGGGTCTGCCATTTGGACAATGGTGTGTCCGGCGCCACGGGTGGCATAACCAGCCGGGTTTTGCTTAACAACGTCAGCCACTTCGTCAGCGATATACACGTTGCCAGTCACCTCACCGGTTGGCATAAGCAAAGGTATATCAGCTATGGCAGTCCTGGTCCGGCCCATCGGTATAAACCCACGATTGACAAGAAAGGAGGTACCGCTATCCTGCTCAGTGAACGGTACCAGCACTTCAAATCCTACCTTGCCGTTCAATACGCGATTATCCAGTAAAAAGATCTGTTCTTCGAGATAAGACCCAGTCGTCCTGAGTGGTACACCCTGCAGATCGAGTGGTCGGGTGAGATCCAGCTGTGCCGCTGAAACGGGCGTCGCATTCTCTCGTGCAGCACTGGCTGCGAGCATCTCAATCTTCTCCTGCTCGCGATCAAGCTGCCACAGGCCCAGCCGAATAAACAGGGCGAGACAGACAAGGCTGAAGATTGTCACCTTCCAGTTAGTGCGCAAACCGGGAACCAGCCTCCGTCGTATCATTTAGCTTCACACAATCGTAAGATCGCAGTATGTGGTTAAAGGTCCTCATCGTCGTACTATTTATCGCGAACCTGGGTGCGCTGGGTTCAGCACTTTATACGTTACTCGTGGATCAGGGCAGGGGGGGAAAGCGTACAGCAAATCTGCTGTTACTCAGGGTATCGCTGGCGGCAGCGCTGTTGCTCGTCGTTGGATTTGGAGTTTGGAGCGGGCAACTGGGCGTGTCCGCCCCCTGGCATTAGAACTCAGATCCCCAGGACCTGGGCTTGTAGAGGCTGTATTAACTGAACCTGCGTCGGGGGTCGTCTATGAAACGACCCCCATCTATTTACTGTGACGACTAACCGCCCAGCACGTACACAAAAATAAACAGACCAAGCCAAACTACATCCACGAAGTGCCAATACCAGGACGACGCTTCGAAGCCAAAACAGTCATCTGAAGAGAAGTGCCCCTTTAACGCCCTGAAGAACATCACGATCAGCATAAACGTGCCCAGTGTCACGTGCGCGCCGTGGAAACCCGTCAGCATAAAGAAGGTCGTGCCGTAAATACCCGCGTTAAGCGTCAAGCCCAGCTCGGTGTAGGCATGGTGGTACTCGTAGGCCTGGACACCCAAAAAGATCAAACCCAGTAAAATCGTTAGCCCCAGCCAGTTAACAAGCTTCTTGCGGTTGTTTTCTTTTACGCCATGGTGGGCAAACGTGATCGTCACACTCGACGTCACCAGCAGTACTGTATTCAGGAGCGGCAACCCCCATGGACTAACAAGTTCCTTTGGGCCTGGAAACTTGGATGGATCGGGTGTCTCCATCATTGGCCATACCGGTTTGAAATCTGGCCACAGCATGTCGGATGGTCCACGATTACCTTCGCCGGCCAACCAATCAACGTTGAACATGCGAATGTAGAACAGGGCACCAAAGAAGGCACTAAAGAACATGACTTCTGAAAAGATAAACCAGCTCATTGCCCAGACGTAAGACCTGTGCATCTGGTCACTGTAGAGTTTCTTGTGGTTTTCCTCGATGACCGCAGAAAACCAGAAGAACAGCGTTGTGCCCATGATCAGGCCACCAAACAGCAGGATCCAGACACCGAGCGAGCTTTCCACTCCGGCAGTCATATGGTTCAAAATAGTGCCAATCCCGTATACGGTCAGAAATATACCGAGGGATGCAAAAATCGGCAGCTTGCTGTTATGAGGGACGTAATAGCTTTCGTAAGTGTCTTGAGTGGACATTGTTTTTTATTTCTCCCTTCCGGAAATTCCCTGGCGTAAAGTAACCCTAGTCAGCGGCTGACCCGCCTTTGGAGTGATCCGTTATATCAAAAAGTGTATAGCTTAAAGTGATTCTGGTGATATCAGCCGGCAGTTCTTTATCGATGATAAACCGTACCGGCATATCTATGGACTCGCCACCTGCAAGTTTTTGCTGTTCGAAGCAGAAACACTCGGTCTTGTGCAGGAACTGGGCAGCATAGCCGGGTGTAACACTCGGTATCGCCTGAGCAGTCATTGCACCATCCACGGGGTTCCTCGCAAAGAAGGTTGCGACGTTCATATCTCCGGGGTGGACCTGCAGCGAACGCATATCCGGGCGAAACTCCCAGGGCATGCCGTCGTTGTTGTTTGTCAGGAACTGGATTGTCACCACCCTGTCTTCCTGAACCTCTATCGTCTCATCGACAACGTACTGGTCGCCTGTCTTGCCATTCAGCCCGGTGATGTCGCAAATCACATCGTAGAGAGGAACCAGTGCAAAACCAAAGCCAAACATCCCAAACACAACCAGGAGCAGTTTCAGGGCAGACTTTGTTGACGCTTGATTACCAGAGTCCATAACTACCTCGTAAAAAAGTGGTGAGCTAACCCCGAAGGGTTAGCCATGTGCCTCTTTCATATCAGTTGGCGGGGTACTGAATGAGTGATAAGGCGCTGGTGACGCCAGTGTCCACTCAAGGCCATGCGCGCCTTCCCAAACACGATCCGTGGCTTTCTTTCCGCCCCTGATCGTCTTGATGATAATGAAGAGGAAGAGCAGCTGGCTAAAGCCAAACAGGAACGCCCCACAGCTGGAAATCATGTTGTAGTCGGCAAACTGAAGCGCGTAGTCAGGAATCCTTCGTGGCATACCGGCAAGACCGGTGAAGTGCTGTGGGAAGAATGTAACGTTCACGCCAATGAAAGAAAGCCAGAAGTGTGTCTTACCAAGCTTCTCGTCGTACATATTGCCGGTCCACTTGGGCAGCCAGTAATACACAGCCGCCATAATAGAGAAGACAGAGCCAGGCACCAGGACGTAGTGGAAGTGGGCCACGACAAAGTAGGTGTCGTGATACTGGAAGTCAGCAGGTGCCATGGCAAGCATGAGACCGGAGAAGCCACCAATGGTGAACAGAATCACGAAGGCAATCGCAAACAGCATGGGTGTTTCAAACGTCATGGCGCCTTGCCACATGGTCGCAACCCAGTTGAACACCTTTACCCCGGTTGGGACAGCAATCAACATCGTGGCGTACATGAAGTAAAGCTCACCAGCCAGCGGCATACCCACTGTAAACATGTGGTGTGCCCAAACAATAAAGGACAGAAACGCAATCGACGCGGTTGCATAGACCATCGACGCATAGCCAAACAGTTGCTTGCGCGCGAATGTCGGGATGATGGCGGAAACCACGCCAAACGCCGGCAGGATCATGATGTAAACTTCCGGGTGACCGAAGAACCAGAACACGTGCTGGAACAGCACAGGATCACCACCGCCGGCCGCACTAAAGAATGCTGTGCCAAAGTGAATATCCATCAGCATCATTGTCACAACACCGGCCAGTACTGGCATTACAGCAATCAGCAGGTAAGCGGTAATCAGCCATGTCCAGACAAACAGCGGCATTTTCATCAGCGTCATGCCGGGGGCACGCATGTTCAGGATCGTCACGATGACGTTAATGGAACCCATAATCGAAGACGCGCCCATGATATGGACAGCGAAGATAAAGAAGGTGACGCTGGGGGGTGCGTATTCGGTCGAGAGTGGTGCGTAGAATGTCCAGCCGAAGTTGGGTGCGCCTCCTTGCATGAATAGTGTGCTAAGCAGCATGGCAAACGCAAACGGCAGAATCCAGAAGCTGTAGTTGTTCATGCGGGGCAGCGCCATATCAGGTGCGCCAATCATCATTGGTACAAGCCAGTTGGCAAGGCCAACAAAAGCCGGCATGACCGCCCCAAACACCATGATCAAACCATGCATGGTGGTCATCTGGTTAAAAAATGCTGGCTCAACAATCTGCAGGCCAGGCTGGAACAGCTCGGCGCGGATGACCAGCGCCATCAAACCACCCGTCAGGAACATCGCAAAGCTGAACCACAGGTAAAGGGTACCGATGTCCTTATGGTTGGTTGTCAGCACCCAACGCATAATGCCTTTGTCCGGGCCATGATGATGGTCGTCGTGATGGTGTTCTTCAATTACTGCGCTCATCGATAATCTCCTATTCGCCCATCATTGCGTTGATTTCGCGTGGTTGAACCATATCACCCACATTGTTGCCCCAGGCATTTCGCTCATACGTGGTCACCGCGGCGATCTCTGCTGCATTCAACTGCGCTGCAAAAGCCTGCATGGCGGGTGCGTATTCGGTCGAGAGTGGTGCGTAGAATGTCCAGCCGAAGTTGGGTGCGCCTCCTTGCATGAATAGTGTGCTAAGCAGCATGGCAAACGCAAACGGCAGAATCCAGAAGCTGTAGTTGTTCATGCGGGGCAGCGCCATATCAGGTGCGCCAATCATCATTGGTACAAGCCAGTTGGCAAGGCCAACAAAAGCCGGCATGACCGCCCCAAACACCATGATCAAACCATGCATGGTGGTCATCTGGTTAAAAAATGCTGGCTCAACAATCTGCAGGCCAGGCTGGAACAGCTCGGCGCGGATGACCAGCGCCATCAAACCACCCGTCAGGAACATCGCAAAGCTGAACCACAGGTAAAGGGTACCGATGTCCTTATGGTTGGTTGTCAGCACCCAACGCATAATGCCTTTGTCCGGGCCATGATGATGGTCGTCGTGATGGTGTTCTTCAATTACTGCGCTCATCGATAATCTCCTATTCGCCCATCATTGCGTTGATTTCGCGTGGTTGAACCATATCACCCACATTGTTGCCCCAGGCATTTCGCTCATACGTGGTCACCGCGGCGATCTCTGCTGCATTCAACTGCGCTGCAAAAGCCTGCATGGCGGTACCGGCCTTGCCATGCAGAATAATATCAATGTGACCTGCGATTGGACCCGTTGCGATTGCCGAACCAACCAGCGTCGGGAAAGCAGGTGGGATACCCTGACCGTTCGCCTGGTGACAGGTTGCGCAGTTGCGCAGGTAAACTTCTTCACCCTTGACCATGAGTTCTTCCATGGTCCACTCCTTGCCAACAATCTCGAAGACGGCGGCAGCCTCAGCACGCTTCTCCTCAATCCAGGCGTCGTATTCGGCTTGTTCAACGGCGCGAACCACAATCGGCATGAATCCATGATCCTTGCCACAAAGCTCTGCACACTGGCCTCGGTAAATACCGGGCTTTTCAACAACCGTCCATGCCTCATGAATAAAGCCGGGAATTGCATCGCGCTTGACAGCGAAGTCCGGAACCCAGAAAGAGTGAATGACATCCTGTGATGTCACCAGAAAACGGACTCTCTTGTTGATAGGGATTACCAGGGGGTTGTCGACATCCAGCAGATATTGCTCTCGTTTCGCTGCCTGGTTGTAAATTTCTTCCTGCGGCGTGAGGAGCGCACTCATGAACTTGACCTCCTTCATCGGGTCATCGTCCAGATAGGTGTACTGCCATTTCCACTGGTATCCGCGCACCTCAATGTCGATGTCAGGTTCACCAGCATCGTACATGGCATTCAGCGTGGTAGTTGCGGGCACTGCCATTACCAACAGGATGACAATCGGGATGACAGTCCAGAGGATTTCGAGCCGGGTATTGTCATGAAATGTGGCGGGGGTAACGCCGAGCGATTTCCTGTGCATCAGCATTGAAACAATCATGACGCCAAATACGATTACGCCGATTACAACGCAGACCAGGAAGATGATCATGTGCAGTGAGTAAACCTGCCGACTGATCTCAGTAACCCCTTCGCGCATGTTGAGCGCCGACCAACTTGCTGTGGCTGCACCACTGTACAGCAGCGACATCAAAGCAACTGGCCATACGAACTGCTTCGCTCTTTCCATCCGATACTCCAAATTTTTTAAATCAATTTTCCTGACAACAGGGATTGTACAGGTTCAGCAGGCGCGTTTGGTTATCTCGCCGGGCCAATGACAATCGCGCTGGTTAGGCGTCAATATCAGGAGCCGCACTTGTACCATTCGAGACGACCACATTTCCCAATTATTATTTTTAGATTGTTCTACTTCGTTCATGTTGAAGCAGGCTAACGCGGAGAGACCATTTACCAGGGAGGGTATCAGCGCCGGGCAATTATAGCAGCGACGATCCTTTTCTCAACCAGTCAAACAGCGCCTTTCAGCGATTCTTATAGCCTGCTAGAAACGGGGCAAATACCATACTCCCAGCAGGCGATTAGTCCTTGAGTCGAACGGGTGTCCAATCCGAGGCAGGCGCGAGAGCCTCAGGCAGCTTTTCGTCAAGGCTGCACCTTGAACAGTGGCGAGTCACGCCCTCGGCCGCCTTAAGGATAAATACAGTGTCCATCTCACCACAGGATGGACAACGCGCCCCGGCAATGAACCGCTTTACAGGCTCAGCCACCCTGGATAATCCCATCTTGAAGCAGCAGGGCGTTGATATCCGGCTCCCGGCCCCGAAAGGCAACAAAGAGATCCATCGCGTCAACGCTGCCGCCCTGTTCGAGCACCGTATCCAGGAACCTCTCGCCGGTCTGGCGATTGAATATGCCCTGTCTCTGGAATAACGCGAAGGCGTCAGCAGAAAGTACTTCTGCCCATTTGTAGCTGTAGTAGCCTGCAGCATAGCCACCAGCAAAAATATGACTGAAAGCCTGTTGGAAACGATTAAATGCAGGGACGGGAACAACCGAGACCTCACTTCGAACCTCATCGAGGATCTGCTGGACCTGCGCTGAACCGGAGGCGTCGTCAAACGCCATGTGGAGCCGGAAATCAAACAGGGCAAACTCCAGTTGTCGAACTGTCATCATCGCGGATTGGAAGTTTCGGGCAGCCAGCATCTTCGCCAGCAAATCCGCCGGCAGGGGTTCACCTGTCTCAACATGGGATGAAATAAACTGCAGCGCCTCTTCCTCCCAGCACCAGTTCTCCATAATCTGGCTCGGCAGTTCCACAGCATCCCACGAAACGCCATTAATGCCTGAAACAGCTGCAGCATCCACCCGGGTCAGCATGTGATGCAGGCCGTGGCCGAACTCGTGGAACAGCGTCACTACCTCGGTATGCGTCAGTAATGCCGGCTGGTCGCCCACTGGCGCACTAAAATTGCAGGTGAGAAAGGCGACCGGAAGCTGCAGGCTGCCATCCAGTCGTACCCGCCGAACACGGCAATCGTCCATCCACGCGCCACCACGCTTGTTGGCCCGCGCGTAAAGATCCAGGTAGAACCGGGCGAATAGTTTCCCCTCGCGATAGACGCCATAAGTTGTGACGTCCGGATGCCAGGTCTCGATGCCCTCGGTTTCACGCACTTCAATATCAAACAGCCGCCGTACGACTTCAAACATGCCCTGCAGGACCTGTGGAGCCGGGAAATAGGGTCGCAGGTCTTCGTCCGAGACGAGGAAACGCTCCTGCTTCAGCTTCTCGGCATAAAAGGCTACATCCCAGGGCTCTACGACGTCCGCACCGAACTGGACGCGGGCAAACTCGCAGATTTCGGCAAATTCTTCTTCTGCCCTAGGCTTTGCATGAGTCGCCAGTTCTGTGAGGAACGACAGCACGTCTTCGGTCGTCCTGGCCATTTTGGTCGCCAGCGAGAGTTCTGCGAAATTTTGATAACCCAACAGCCGGGCCTTGTCCTGGCGCAGGGTCATTATTTCCAGCAGGATTTCACTATTGTCGTACTCGCCCGCATTCGGCCCCTGGTCAGATGCCCGGGTAACATAGGCTTCATAGATTTCACGCCGAAAATCCCGGTTCTCGCAGTAGGTCATAACGGGCAAGTAGCAAGGTGCATCGAGCGTAAACAGGTAGCCCTGCTGGTCACGCTGACGCGCGTTTTGCGCAGCCAGAGCCAGGGCGCTCGCTGGTAGCCCAGTGAGGTCATCCGCGGAGTCAAAGACCCTGGTCCACGCCATAGTGGCATCAAGTACATTGTTGCTGAATTCGCTGGCCAACTCGGAGAGCCTTCGACTTATCGCTGCAAATTGCTGCTGTTTGGCCTCTGGCAGACCAATGCCCGCCAGCCTGAAATCACGGATCGCATTCTCCACGACTTTTTGTTCAGCCGTGCCCAGATCCGCAAAAGCAGCACTGCTCCTGATCTCTTCGTAAGCCGCAAACAGCGCAGGATTCTGCATCACTTCAGTGTAATAGTCGCTGAGCTTTGGCACACAGGCGTCATAGGCAGTACGTAATTCGGCAGAATTCTTGACGCTGTTGAGATGGCTCACGGGTGAAAAGGCAGCCGTCAACCTGTCGTCGTTCTCTTCCTGCACTTTTACCAGCCCCTCAAAGGTGGCAATACCGCGCGCCAGCGTCTCTGCGAGCGCTGCCCGGTTCTCGCTTAGCAGGGCGTCCACTCCCGGCACTACATCGGCTGGCGTAATCCTGCCAAAGGGTGGTAGTTCATGGAATTCCAGTAATGCGTTTGTCATCATTTTCCTCCGACAGTTTTACGCAGCGCGGCGATAACAGGTTTTGTCTCTGGCAGAACATCAAACCAGCAACTGAACGCCAGTGCCGCCTGTTCCACCAACATGCCCAGTCCATCGCTGGTTCGGCTGGCACCTGCCTGGGAGGCCCAGGAAACAAACGGCGTCGTACTGGCCCCATAGATCATGTCATAGCAGCAGGTAGCGGTGGATACAGCACTTTGTGGCAGTTGCACCTCTGCACCAGCCAAGCCGCCTGATGAACCGCTGATGATCAGGTCATAGGCCATGCCGGGATTATCGACTACCCCGACGTCAAATCGTTCTGCCAGCGCATCCGCTTTTGCCCTGGTTCGGTTCATAATTTCAATGCAGGCGGGTCGCTCTGCCAGCAGTGCCGGCAAGACGCCGCTCACCGCGCCACCAGCACCAAGCACCAGAATGCGTGCTCCCTCAATTTTCCAACCCAGGTTTTGCGTGATATCTGCGACAAGTCCTGCCCCATCCGTATTGTCACCCAGGAGTTTTCCGCCTTCCACGACCGTGACGGTATTGACGGCTTCGCTGGCAGCAGCAGTGGCTGACTTATTGTCTACCAGCAGGAAAGCATCATGCTTGAACGGCACGGTCACATTGAAGCCACCTATACCTGCTCCTACCAGTCCTCGCGCTATCCCCGCAAAATTGTCCAGTGGAGCGAGCACTTTTTCGTACGACAATAAAACGCCGGTCTGCTGGCCAAAAGCCAGATGAATTTCGGGAGAGCGACTGTGCGCTACCGGATTGCCGATCACTGCCAACCTGTTCAAGAGCCATCTCCTTCTCTAACAACCTTACCCGTCCGCAGGTTACGTATCTCACTGGCAGCCGAAGCGTTGCAGGTTTCGCTGCTGACAATGAGATCAAGTCCGGTGGGAAAATACTGGCGAAGTCGCAGTGCGGTCCGTGCCGGCGTCTTACCCGTCGGGTTTGCCGAGGTTGACACGATAGGCTCACCCAGTTCCGCACAAATGGACTGGATTATGGGGTGAGTTGAGACCCGCAGTGCAACAGTGTCATGTTCGCCGCATCCCCACACGGTCTCCGTGGGGCAGGCGATAACCGCGCCCGCGCTGAGACGTTGTGCGATAAGGCGGGCACGCCATGGGAACATCAACATCGGCGACCTGGGCCGGTTTTGGCCGGGAAACTTTGCGAGCCGCAAGTTAACTGGTTCAGTGCAGGCTTTCAAGCGCAAGCGCTGCCAGCCGGTAGCCGCCCGGACCTTTCTCGACCAACCCCTCGATTTCGAGTTCTGTCAGCAAACCCAGCAAGGTTGCAACAGGCTTTCCCGTCACATCAGCAAGAGCGTCGACCACAAGAGATTCGCCACTGAGGTGAGCAAGCAGCGCTTTCTGTTCACCCGATAGTTCAGGACCAGCAGGCGTCATATCATTTTTTGCGCCCACATAACCCAGCTCCTCGTAGATGTCGTCGATGGTTTCAACCAGTCGTGCGCCGCTGCGGATCAATTCGTGACAGCCTCGACTCTGGGGGCTCTCGACAGAACCCGGAACGGCAAATACATCCCGTCCTTGTTCAAGCGCAAGGCGGGCAGAAATGAGCGAACCGCTGCGCTGCGCCGCCTCCACAACCAGGGTACCCTGCGAGAGCCCCGTCACGATGCGGTTTCGACTCGGAAATTGATGCGCGCGAGCAGGGGTTCCCAGCGGCAATTCCGAGACAATCGTCCCCTCGGTGGAGATTCGCTCGGCCAGGCGCCGATTGGTTGGCGGATAATGAACGTCACACCCTGAACCAAGTACCGCTACGGTGTTACCGCCTGCTGTCAGCGCGCCAAGGTGAGCGGCGGCATCGATACCTAGCGCGAGGCCGCTGGTGACTGTAATTCCGCCGCGCGCCAGATCACCCGCCAGCCGCTGCGCAGTTCGGCGACCATAAGCAGACATTCGACGACTGCCCACGATCGCTACCTGCAGGCTGTCCAACAGGCCGACATCACCATGTACAAATAACAGGTGTGGCGGATCGTATATCTGCTCAAGCCTGGCGGGATATCCGGGTTCGCCGGCAACCAGCAGACTTCGACCAGGTTCTGCCAGCCAGGCTTCATCTTCATCCAGCCTGCGCTCAAGCACCACATTGCGCCGACGGGATAACCGTTCGGCTATCGGCGGCGGGAGCAGCTGGACGATAGGATGCCCATCGAGCACCGCGTGATAAATCGCGACGGCAGAGCCAAACTCATCAAGCAAGTGTTTGTGAAGGCGCCATCGATTGCCAATCTGGCGATGCAGGCGAAGACGGGCACGTCTCTCTGAATTCTGCAGCAATTGATCCCCCCGCGACGGTATGACGGGGGGAGATTAAAGGTACTGCCAGCTATCGCAACAGGGGTGTTTTGCTAGGGTTTCTGAACGACATCGCCCACGCGGAGCGGTTCCTCGGTCTGCAGCACCAGACCATATGACATCTTTTCAAAGGTCCGGAAAACCATCATCAGGCCCGCGCGCTCCATTGGCAGCTTTACCTGATCGCGAAAAACTCGGTCACGAACCACATTGCCGCTCTTGCTGATGGCAAGCACATGGCCAACTTCAAGCCCGTCTTTGGTGCCGCGGTTAATGGCCACCACATCGTTACGTCCGACCTGGGTAACGCCACCCAGGACTGTCATAATCACGCCGCTCACATCTTCAGCTGGCGCAGATGGATAAAAAGTGGATTCAACTCGCCGTTCTTCGGTTGGCAAGAGTCTGTCACCGATCCTGACGTCCTGTTTTACGCTGGTCAGCGCCATGGTGTAAACGTCACCGTGGCGTGCCTCAACACTCGCAGCACCCACTTCAATCGCTTCATAGCCCAGGATTTCCCGGGTTTCCGGATCCCGGTAAATCTCACCTGCCCTGAAGATCCCATAGACCGTTGATTCTCCCTGCCAATCACCCCTCGCGTAAAAACCGTCGCCGGGTCCAAAAATCAGTCGGTCTGCCGTACCCGCAAGTATGTGGGGCGCAGCAGCGAGGGTATCTGCTTCGACAATACGACCTGTGGTGAGCAAACTGGCGATCGCATCGAGTGGAATGGCAGGGATCGCGCTGGCAAGCGGTTGGCTACGCACGCGTGGCTCAACTTTTTTATTTCTGTCGCCGCTGAACACTGGCTGCCCGGGACTCAGTTTCTCGGTTCTACCCGCCAGTCCGCGTTCTAGCGTAAGTTGGGGGGCACCATCAACATAAGACAGCGAAATAGTGTCTCCCGGATAAATAAGGTGAGGATTCTCGATTGAGGGATTCACATGCCAGATCTCTGGCCAGAGCCAGGCATCTGTCAGAAACTTGGAAGCGATATCCCAGAGCGTGTCGCCCTGCTGCACCGTGTATCGGTCAGGATGATTGGGCCTCAGGATTGAATCTGCAGCCAGCGACTGACCCCAGGCCAGAACCACAACGACCGCGAGAAGAAATTTCCTCATGGGGCGAATCCCGTCTCCAAAAATAGTACAATAGCAGGTTCGTCGAGGCGTAACACGCACACGGCGACCAACTGAATTATCAAGTTGATCATCATCTTAGCAGCACAACTTGCATTATTACTAGAGGTATCTGATTAAACCTTATGGCGTTACTCGAGATTTTGGAATTCCCTGACCCTCGTCTGCGAACCGTCGCCCGACCCGTGGAAAATGTCACAGGCAAGCTCGCAAAGCTGGTCGACGATATGCTGGAAACCATGTACCAGGCACCAGGAATCGGACTGGCTGCGAGCCAGGTAAACGTCCACCAGCGACTGCTGGTGACCGACGTCTCAGAGGATAAAGACCGTCCCCTGGTGCTGATCAATCCCGAGATTGTTGCAGTTGAAGGTGAAATAGAGACCAGCGAGGGTTGCCTGTCAGTTCCGGGGTACTATGAGCCCGTTTTTCGCGCCAGACAAATACAGGTGAACGCCATCGACAGGGAAGGAAATCCGTTCACCATGGAGGCGAGTGACCTTCTTGCGGTCTGCATCCAACACGAAATGGATCATCTGGATGGTAAACTGTTTGTTGATTACATCTCGAGCACAAAGCGCCAGCTCATCCGCAAAAAACTGGTAAAGCAGCAGAAACAACAGGCCTAGCCTGACCTTGTGTTGTGACGTGGCCATACAACTTACCAATACGAAATGGCAAACCGACACACCAAGCCAACATAGCAAGCTAAAGGAATTCCATTGTGAGACTGGTTTTTGCGGGCACACCACCATTTGCCGCCGCTCATCTCCGCGTTCTACTCGCCAGTGATCACGAGGTCCTCGGCGTGGTTACGCAACCTGACAAACCAGGTAAACGCGGCAAAAAACCCGTCGCGAGTGCTGTTAAGGACGTGGCCCTGGCAGCAGGGCTGGATGTTATCCAACCTGAAAAGATTGGTGTCGACCATCTGGACCAGAAAGATCTGGATGTGCTGGTGGTCGTCGCCTACGGCCAGATTCTTCGTCCGGATGTGCTTGCCCGACCAAGGCTCGGCTGCATAAATGTACATGCGTCACTCTTGCCCAGGTGGCGCGGCGCCGCACCCATACAGCGCGCAATCCAGGCTGGGGACCGGACAACGGGAGTCTGTATCATGCAGATGGAAGCAGGGCTGGATACCGGCCCGGTCTTGCGTCGGCATGAAGTTGGAATCACCCAGGAGGACAACGCCGCATCACTGACCGACAAACTTGTTGCTGCCGGGTGTGACGCGCTGCTGTCAACGCTCAATGATTTGGCTCTGGGTCAGGCGGTTGCCAGGGTACAGGAAGAAACGGGCGTCACCTATGCTCACAAGGTCATGAAAGATGAGGCGCTGCTGGATTTTGCAAGGCCCGCCCGGGAACTCGCGCGCACCATCCAGGCCTTTAATCCTGACCCGGTTGCGTTTGCGTTCCTGGATAACCTGAGGGTTCGAATCTGGGAGGCGGGTGCCCTTGACGCATATCCGAACCGGTCCGGCGAGGCTGCGGGGACCATTCTTGCCGCAGACAACACGGGAATATACATAGCCTGCGGAGAAGGCGTACTGAAAGTTCTGAGACTCCAGGTCCCACTCGGCAAGGGCACAGTCCTTTCCGCCGCAGAACTTTTGAACGCCCGGCGCGAGGCTTTCTCGCCAGGCAAAAGGCTGAACACTTAATGGGCGAATATACTGATGTAGTCAATGCTCTGGTACCCGTCCTCAAATCGGGCCAGTCTCTGGAGTTTGTTGAAGCGAGCCCCCTCGCAAAGGAAATCGCCTATGGTGTGCTGCGGGATTACTACTACCTGAACGCCGTGGTCGACAAACTGGTCTCCAAACCGCTTGGCGAGAAAGACATGGACTTACAGGTACTTTTGCTTGCCGGTCTGTATAGCGCAACCCGGCTGAAGCGTCCTGCCTATACCAGCGTCAATGCCGTTGTTGAGACTGCTGTTGCTATCGGCAAGCCCTGGGCCAAAGCGCTGCTTAACGGTGTACTTCGCAATTATCTTCGCAACCGGGAATCGATCGATAGTAGCGTTTTGACGAACGAGGAAGCCAGAACCAATCATCCGGCATGGCTTATCGGGGTGTTACGGGAGGCATGGGGAGAGGAGGCCGCGTCCATTATGGACGCTAATAACCAGCACGCACCCATGACGTTGCGTGTTAATCAAAGCAAGACCACAGTAGCCAACTACCAGCTACTGCTCAACAGCGCTGGCATTGAATCAACTGAAGGAGCGATATCAGATTCCGCCCTGTACCTGGCAGAGCCTGTACCAACAACCAGCCTGCCCGGTTTCAGCGAAGGTCTCTGTAGCGTGCAGGATGAAGCATCGCAGCTGGCTGCTGGACTGCTGAACCTGTATCCGGGGGCGAGGGTGCTGGATGCCTGTGCCGCTCCCGGAGGCAAGACCTGTCACATGCTGGAAACCATGAGCGAGCTCAATCTTACCGCGCTTGATATCAACCAGCGCCGGTGTCGCCAGATTGAGCAGAACCTTGCACGACTTGGTAAAAGCTGTCGCGTTATTGTCTCCGATCTGCTGACCTGGAAAAGCGATGAAGCGAGCATGGACAGGATTTTGCTGGACGTACCCTGCTCAGCCACCGGTATCATACGCCGCCACCCGGACATTAAATTGCTGCGCAGGCAATCAGATATTGCTAAGCTTGCCAGCGCCCAAGTTGAGTTGTTAACCCGGTCCTGGCAATTGCTAAAAAAGGGGGGGGAGCTCGTGTACTCCACCTGTTCCATCTTTCCAGCGGAAAACGAGCATGTAGTGGCGCGCTTCCTGGAAGAGACACCAGATGCCCGCGTCCTGCCTATTGACGGCAACTGGGGTCGACCGGCTGGTGATGGCCGCCAGCTACTGCCGACGCAGGATCGAAACGACGGTTTCTTCTATGCACGCCTATCGAGGAAAACCTGAGAAATGAAAATCATCATCCTCGGTGCGGGCGAGGTCGGCGGTAATCTGGCTCAAAACCTCACGAAGGAGGCCAGTGACATCACCGTTGTCGATCTCAATGCTGATCGACTGCGCGAACTTCAGGACAGGTTCGATATTCGCACTGTAAGGGGCATGGCGTCACACCCAGACATCATGCGCCAGGCCGGCGCAGAAGACGCCGATATGTTGATTGCCGTCACCAACAGTGACGAGGTCAATATGGTTGCCTGCCAGATTGCCCACACCGTATTCCATACACCCACCAAGATAGCCCGAATCAGAACCACTGCTTACGTCCAACCCGAGTACGCCGGCATCTTCCGCAATGAAGCCATGCCAGTCGACTTCATTGTTAACCCGGAGCAGATTGTTACCCAGGATATCAAGCGTCTTATTGATAATCCGGGCGCGCTTCAGGTGATGGATTTTGCTGACGGTCAGGTCCAACTGGTCGGTATAAAGGCTTACTATGGTGGACCACTTGTCGACCAGGAGCTGAAGAATATTCGCCAGCACATGCCAACCGTAGACACCCGGGTGGCAGCCATTTTCCGCGGCGACAGACCCATTATTCCGGAAGGCGATACCATCATCGAAGCTGAAGACGAGGTGTTTTTTATTGCCGCTGCCTCGGATATTCAGGCTGTAATGAGCGAAATGCGCCGTGTCGAGCGTCCCAATCGACGCATTATCATTGCCGGTGGTGGTCACATCGGCGCCGGTCTTGCCAGCGCTGTTGAGCACAAGTACGGAGTCCGCATCATCGAGCGCTCCAGGCAGCGATGTTACGAACTTTCTGAAACACTGGACAGGGCGATTGTACTGGCTGGCGACGCGTCTGACCGCGAACTGTTGCTGGAAGAGAACATTGCCGAGACAGATGTTTTCTGCGCCGTGACCAATGATGATGAAGCCAATATCATGTCATCAATGCTGGCCAAGAACCTTGGCGCAAAAAAAGTGATCACGCTGATCAACAATCCTGCCTATGTTGATCTGATTGAAGGGGGCGAAATTGACATCGCGATTTCACCGCAACAGGCAACGCTGGGCAGTATCCTCCAACATATTCGTCGAGGGGATGTAGTGCGGGTTCATTCGCTGCGACGCGGTGCCGCTGAAGCTATCGAGGCTATAGCGCACGGTGATCGCAAAAGTTCCAAGGTCGTCGGCAAGACACTGGGGCAAATCGAATTACCCCCGGGTACGAACATTGGTGCCATTGTTCGTGGCAACGACGTCATCATCGCGCATGACGATGTGATGGTGCTGTCAGACGACCACCTGATTCTGTTTCTTGTCGACAAAAGCCGTGTGCCGGAAGTCGAGAAACTGTTTCAGGCGCCGTTTTCGTTCTTCTAGCGACCCATGCATCTCCGCGTCGCTCTCAGGATACTTGGTGCTCTGCTGATGATGTTCAGCGTTACCATGTTACCGCCACTGTTTTTCTCCTGGCTGTTCGATGACGGCGTGGCCATTATCTTTATTGACACTTTTCTGATTACGCTGGTCTCGGGCGGCATTCTGTTTGGCCTGTTTGCGGGTTATAAAGAAGAGATGCGAACCCGGGACGGGTTTTTGATCACCTTCCTGTTTTACACAGCACTTGGCACCTTTGGTGGACTGCCGCTCATTCAGTCAGCGGGTATCAACCTCTCTATAGCTGATGCACTGTTTGAGTCTTTTTCCGGGCTGACAACAACGGGTGCCACCGTACTGACCAATATCGATAGCCTGCCAGCCTCGGTGCTGTATTACCGCCAGCAATTGCAGTGGCTGGGTGGTATGGGAATTATTGTCCTTGCCGTGGCAGTGCTGCCAATGCTGGGAATTGGAGGTATGCAGTTATACAGGGCTGAAACGCCAGGACCCGTTAAGGACAGTAAGCTTACACCGCGCATCAAACAAACGGCGCTGGCGCTTTGGTCAATCTACGTGGGCATTACCATCGCCTGTGGTCTCGCATACTGGGCGGCCGGTATGAGCTGGTTTGATGCTCTCTGCCATTCATTTTCCACTGTGGCAATTGGTGGTTTCTCAACCCATGACGCCAGCATAGGTTACTTTGATTCGCCGCTTATAGAAGCCATAGCAATTTTCTTTATGGTGCTGGCAGGCATCAATTTTGGCCTTCATTTCTTCGCCTGGAAGGAGCGGACTGTGCTGCACTACCTGCAGGACGATGAGGTCAGGTTCTACCTGATGATACTGGGTATTGCCATTTTGGTTGTTACCGCCGTGCTAACCGCAACCAGCACCTATCCTCTTGCAACAGCGCTCCGGATGGCCGCGTTTACTGTCGTCTCCATCTTTACCACAACCGGGTTTGCCACTGACAATTTTGCCGAGTGGCCAAGCATGTTGCCGTACCTTATCTTTCTTGGTGCTTTTACGGGTGCTTGTGCCGGTTCTACCGGAGGCGGGATGAAGGTGATGCGCGTGATGCTAATCTGCAAGCAGGGCCTCCGGGAGATTCATCGCCTGATTCACCCCAACGCCATCTTTCCCATCAAGCTAAATCGCAGACCTGTTTCAACTTCGATTGTTGAAGCCGTATGGGGGTTTTTTTCCATCTACGTCATCATCTTCCTGTTCATGCTACTGGCTATGGTCGCGTGCGGTATGGATTTCCTGACGGCTTTTTCAGCTGTTGGTGCAACCATCAATAACCTCGGCCCTGGCCTGGGTGATGTCACTCTTCATTATGGTGACATCAGCGACACGGCCAAGATCATCCTTTGCTTCGCCATGATGCTCGGACGATTGGAGATTTTCACGCTGCTCGTGCTGTTTACTCCAATGTTTTGGCGAAAATAGTGCTGAGCAGAGTACTGAGCAGAGTACCGAGCAGAGTACTGAGCAGATTACTGAGCAGATTACTGAGCAGATTACTGAGCAGAGTGCACTGAACAGCGCTGAAGATTAGCGCCTGAATGCTCCTGTGGAGCAGGATTTGGCTAGTGGTGCGTCCAGGGCTCGTTATCATAATTGTAGAGCCGCAATTCTCCAGCGGGCCGCTCCTTGAAGCGCTTGTATTCCCACTGGTACTGTTCAGGTGCCTGGCTCACACATGCCTCAACAGTTTTGTTCATCGCGCCAAGCGCGATCGCGGGGTCCTTGCTATAGATGTCAGGATGCGCCTCATTAAATAGCACGTCAAAACCCCTCGCTTGCGGCAGGCGCTTGACGACGACACTCAGAACAATAACCTCCGGTGTTCGGCGAATCAATCGGGTAATCAGCACGTCAGTGAGCGCCTCAATGCCAAAAAACGGTGCAAATTGACCACTCGCCGGCACCTGGTCGGGTAGCACAAAAACCAGTTTCCCCTCTTTCAACCGGTGATAGAGGGTGGCTAGACCCTTCACTGTCGTCGGCACAATCTCGTTGCCAAACCTGGATCTGACATGCGCCATCAGAACCTTCATATAGTCCTGATTCGGCGGCGCGTAAAGAGCAGTGTGGGCGCTTCCCGTAAAATTCATGTAGGCATTCATCACTTCCCAGTTGCCGATATGAGGCAGAATGATAATGCTGCCACGACCGCTCGAAATTGCATTCTTCAGCAGGTGCTCATTTTCAACATGCGCAATCCAGCCGCGAATCCTGGTGCTACTGCCCAACCAGGATGCCGGGGTTTCCATCAACATCTGGCCCGTATGCTCCATGCTGGACCTTGCCAGATTACGACGTTCTGTTTCATCCAGAGCAGGGCAACAGACCGACAGGTTGGTCATAGTCACCCTGGCGCCACGCGAGTTGAACCAATAGCTGATACGGCCTATCCACCGACCGATGAATTGGCTGACGGCCAGCGGCATAAAGGCAATCAGCTTCATCAGGGTAAAGATCAGGAATCCGGCAACTCTATGACTTAATTTCATGGGGCCATTTTACGGCAGTCAGCATGGCGATAGCACGAGACCAGATGATCATTAACCATGCCTGTCGCCTGCATGAGGGCATAACAGATTGTTGAACCAACAAAGTTGAATCCAAGAGCTTTAAGGGACTTGCTCAATTTATCTGAGGTTGCTGTTGCTGCCGGAACTTCGTTGGTAGATTGGTAGAAATGCGTCTCGGGCCTGCCGTCAACAAACTGCCACAGATGCTCTCCCAGAGAAGTACCGGCTTGCTGCAAAGCAAGACAGGCTCTCGCGTTTTGAACCGCGCTGCTCAGCTTACGCCTGTTGCGGATAATACCGGTATCGCCCAGTAATTGATTTAGCTTGTTCTCGTCGTACCTGGCGATCTTCTCCGGGTCAAAATTGTCCATCGCGCGGCGGTAATTCTCGCGTTTGCGCAGTACGGTAATCCAGCTGAGTCCCGCTTGGGCGCCCTCAAGAACAAGGAACTCAAACAGTGCCTGCTCATCGCGAAGCGGCACCCCCCATTCCTCGTCGTGATAAGCCACATACAGAGGATCCTCACCACACCAGGCACAGCGTTGCTTCATTCTTACTTCTCCTGGATCAATGCGTACATGATAACGTGGCCATTCAGGTATAATTCGCACTTTTTTTGGGCCGCGAGCCGAATGACCAGTAGAACTTTTCAGGACCTTATATTCACCCTGCAGCAATTCTGGGCAGAACAGGGCTGCATTATCATGCAGCCTTATGACATGGAGGTGGGAGCCGGTACCTTTCATCCCGCAACATTCCTACGCTCTATCGGGCCGGAATCGTGGCGCAGTGCCTACGTTCAACCCTGCCGGCGCCCGACCGATGGTCGATATGGCGAAAACCCTAATCGCTACCAGTATTACTACCAGTTTCAGGTCATCCTGAAACCGTCACCAGACAATATCCAGGAACTGTATCTCGAGTCTTTGCGTCACCTCGGGATCAACCCGGAAGTACATGACATACGATTCGTCGAGGACAACTGGGAGTCACCAACGCTGGGTGCCTGGGGTCTTGGCTGGGAAGTGTGGATGGATGGTATGGAGATTACACAGTTTACCTACTTCCAGCAGGTAGGTGGTCTGGAGTGTTTTCCGGTATCCGGGGAGATTACTTACGGCCTTGAACGGCTGGCACTTTACCTGCAGGGGGTTGAAGACTTTCAGCAGCTTATCTGGACCAGAACCAGAGACCGGGCGATTACCTATGCAGATGTCTTTCATCAATACGAAGTAGAAATGTCAGCCTACAATTTTGACGAGTCAAACGTTGCGGCGCTGTTCCAGCAGTTCGACCTTTTTGAAGCAGAGACCCTGCGGCTACTTGAAGCCGAACTGCCTTTACCCGCTTACGAGTTCGTTATGAAAGCAAGCCATGCTTTCAATTTGCTGGATGCCCGCCAGGCAATATCCGTCACCGAGCGCCAGCAATACATCCTGCGAGTTCGCACGCTTTCGAGAGGTGTCGCGAAAGCTTACCTAGCTTCACGCCGCAAAGTGGGTTTTCCACTTGCAGAAGAAGAGACTCGAACGCTTTTCCTGGAGGAGGTCGATCGTGAAGACCGCTGATTTTCTCGTCGAGGTAGGCACAGAAGAGCTACCACCAAAAAACCTCAAGCCATTGATCGACAGCTTCACGAAAAATTTCTCCAACGAGCTGGAGCAGGCGCAATTGTCTTTTGGTGTCGTTAGCAGTTTCGCAACACCCAGACGTCTTGCAATCCATATAGCAGACCTGGCGGAAACCCAACCGGACCAAAAGACAGAGCGCCGTGGCCCTGCGGTCAGTGCAGCATTTGATGCCGAGGGTAATCCAACAAAAGCCGCTCTGGGTTTCGCACGCTCCTGTGGACTCGAAGAACCATCTCAACTGGAACGACTGGAAACGGACAAAGGTGAGTGGCTGGTGTTTCGTGAAGAAAAACCCGGCGTAGCCACCCGGGATCTGCTACCGGATATTCTAAGGCGCGCCCTCGCTTCGCTACCCATTGAGCGACCTATGCGGTGGGGTGCAAGCCGTGAGACCTTTATCAGGCCCGTACACTGGATTGTCATGATTTACGGCGCTGAAATCGTACCGGCGACGCTTTTTGGGATACAAAGCGGAAGGGTATCACTGGGTCATCGGTTTATGTCACCCGGCAAATTCGAGCTGACGTCAGCCAACGATTACGTAGAGGTGCTACGACAACACAAGGTCGTTGTTGACTTTAACGAGCGCAGGAACAACATCGAAAACCAGTTGCTTGAACTTGGCAAGGCGCTTGATGGCAACGTAGCAATTGATCCCGCTTTGCTCGACGAGGTTACCTCACTGGTTGAGTGGCCAGTTGCGCTCTGCGGCAAGTTTGACCAAAGCTTTCTTTCGGTACCAGAAGAGGCGCTTATCTCCGCCATGAAGTCTCACCAGCGATACTTTCACCTGCTGGACCACGAGGCGCGGCTGATGCCCCTTTTCATCACCATCTCTAACATCAGCAGCAAAGATCCCGCTATCGTGATCGCGGGCAACGAGCGTGTTATTACGCCAAGGCTGACCGACGCATTATTCTTTTATCAACAGGACAGCAAAACCACACTGGCCGAAAAAGCCGAGCGACTTCGGCATATCGTTTTTCAGTCCAGTCTCGGTTCGTATCACGAGAAGGTAGAGCGGGTTGCTGCACTGGCAAAAAAGATCGGCGAACACCTGGCGCTCGACGCGACGCTCTGCGAGAGAGCGGGGCTGTTGGTAAAGTCTGACCTCGTGTCCAACATGGTCGGTGAATTCCCTGAACTCCAGGGACTCATGGGAAGTTACTATGCCCGAAATGACGGGGAAAGAGAGGAAGTCGCGGTAGCGATAGGCGAACACTATCAACCTACGCAATCAGGGGGGCCTATTCCCGCTTCACGCATTGGTCAGGTAGTAGCGCTTGCAGACAAGCTGGATACGCTGGCGGGTATTTTTGGCATTGGCCAGCCGCCTACCGGTTCACGAGATCCTTTTGCGCTCAGGCGACAGGCGCTGGGTGTTCTTCGCATATGTATTGAAGGTGAACTGGATATCGACCTGGCGACAATGGTCCAGGATGCGGTGGAAGGCCATAAAAAGGGGTTTGAATCATCGGCGCTGCTTGAATACATGCTGGAAAGACTGGCGGGGTACTACCAGGATCGCGGCATCCAGATAGACGCGTTCAACGCAGCCCGTCACGCTCGCCGAAGCGAATGGAACATGACAGCATTCGATCGACAGATTCGCGCGATTAATGCGTTTCGTGATAACCCTAAAGCCGCAAGTCTTGTTGCTGCTAACAAGCGGGTCGCCAATCTCCTCAAACAGGTGGATATCGCGAGTCTGCCGGAAATTGATACCACGCTGTTCAGACTGCCGGCAGAAGAGACGTTGCTTACAGCGATAGGTGACTACGAGTCGCATATCACCGCTGCCGATACGCTTGAAACCCGATTGCTGGGCCTGGCCAATCTACAGGAACCTATCGATGCCTATTTTGAAGATGTACTGGTGATGGACAACGACGAGAATATCAAACGAAATAGAATCGCAACGCTGGCGGCACTGCGATCCCTGTTTCTCGACGTTGCTGATGTTTCGCTGCTGCAAATTCAGGCCAGCGAAACCTGATCTTGGGCAGAAAACTCGTCATTCTTGATCGCGACGGCGTGATCAATACTGACTCGCCAGACTACATCAAATCACCTGCCGAGTGGCATGCGATACCGGGCAGTCTGGAAGCGATCGCGAGGCTGCACCGTGCTGGCTACCTGGTCTATGTCGCAACCAACCAGGCGGGTATTGCGCGCAAGAAGTTTACCCTGACTGATCTGGCGGCTATCCACCAGAAAATGTTGGATAGTGTTCGCGAACATGGTGGTGTCATCGACGGCATTGTCTTTTGTCCACATCACCCAATGGACGCCTGCTCCTGTCGAAAGCCCCTGCCAGGCATGCTTCTAGAGATATGTGAACGCTCACTTACTGCTCCGCAAAGCGCGGTTTTTGTGGGTGATTCCGAAAAGGACCTGGTTGCAGCCGAGGCGGCTGGCTGTAGCCCAATTCTGGTCCTGACGGGTAACGGCAAAGCAACGCATGAATCACGACCCGATGTTAAGGCGGTTTATTCGAACCTCAGCGGGTTTGTTGACCACCTTCTCAATGAATGACATCAAGGCTGAGGAGTCGTAACTACTTTACGCAGCTATACATCCAGATTGGCAACCTTCAGCGCATTACTGACAATAAAGTCCTTGCGCGGCTCCACATGATCACCCATGAGCGTATTGAACATGATGTCCGCTGCTACCGCATCCTCAATGGTTACTCGTAACATCGTACGCCGCTGTGGATCCATCGTCGTTTCCCACAGCTGATCCGGATTCATCTCTCCCAGACCTTTGTAGCGCTGACGGCTTTGACCTCTTAGCGCTTCGCTTCGTAACCATTCAAGCGCTTGCTCCAGACTCGTCACCGATTCAGCCTTGTCTCCCTTACGTACCACACCGTCCGCCTGGATCAAGCCTTCGACAGACTCTCCATAGCGAACAAAAGACTCGTAGTCCTGGGAGATAAAGAAGTCATTAGTAAAAACATATTCCCGACTGACACCGTGGTTTACAACAGCCACCGTTGGATAATAAAGGTGTCTCTCTTTGTCTTCCGTCACACTGAATATGTATTCGGTACGACTCTTGATTTTCTCGCTGACGACCGTTTCGAGCACTTTTGTCCATGCCGCGACGGCAGTAGTGTCAGTCAGACTACTCGCAGGCAACCGTGGCAGGTACACGATCTGTTCAAGAATTTCAGACGGGAATACACGCTCAAGACGTTTCACCTGATCTATTACTCGATAGTAGGATTCTGCGAATGTGCGCAACGCCTCGCCCTCGATGGGTGCAGCATCTGGTGACGGCAGGAGTTGTGCTCCCTCCAGGGCTATTTCAAGCAGGTAAGCTGTCAGATGCGCTTCGTCCTTGATGTACCTTTCCTGCTTGCCACGCTTCATCTTGTAGAGTGGCGGTTGAGCAATCAGGACGTGGCCTCGCTCAATGAGCTCTGGCATATGCCGAAAGAAGAAGGTAAGCAACAGCGTTTTGATATGCGCGCCATCAACGTCAGCGTCACACATGATGATGATGCGGTGGTAGCGCAGCTTGTCCGGGTCAAATTCATCCCGTCCGATGCCACATCCTAGTGCGGTGATCAGTGTGCCAACTTCGACTGACGATAACATTTTGTCGAATCGCGCTTTCTCGACATTCAGGATCTTTCCTTTCAAGGGCAGGATAGCCTGGTTTTTCCGATCTCTGCCCTGCTTGGCGGATCCGCCAGCGGAATCGCCCTCGACCAGGTAGATTTCAGAAAGTGCAGGATCGCGTTCCTGACAGTCTGCCAGTTTGCCGGGCAAACCTGCTATATCCAGCGCACCTTTACGGCGGGTCATTTCGCGGGCTTTCCGTGCTGCTTCCCGTGCTCGAGCAGCGTCAATCATTTTTTGAACAATAGCTTTGGCTTCGCCCGGATTTTCGAGCAGGTAGTCGCTGAAAGCAGCGCCCATCTCTTGCTCAACGGCAGTTTTCACTTCTGACGAAACCAGCTTTTCCTTGGTCTGGGAAGAAAATTTTGGATCCGGGACTTTAACCGAAATAATGGTCGTGAGCCCTTCCCGCGCATCATCACCCGTCGTGGATACCTGGGCTTTCTTGAGTAGACCTTCTTTTTCAATGTAGGTGTTTAGCGTTCGCGTGAGCGCTGCCCTGAAGCCCTGAACATGTGTTCCACCATCACTTTGGGGAATATTGTTGGTGTAGGCGAACAGTGTTTCCTGGTATGAATCATTCCACTGAAGTGCAACTTCAACACCAATGCCGTCTTCACGCTGTACGGAGAAGTGAAAGATCTGATTTAACGCTGTCTTGTTCTTGTTAAGGTACTCTACAAAGGTGCGCAAACCGCCTTCGTACATGTAGCTGTCAGTCTTTCCTGTGCGTTCATCGGTAAGCTTTATGGAGATACCCGCATTCAGGAACGAAAGTTCGCGGAGCTTTTTGGCTAACACGTCGTAATGAAACTCGATATTGGAAAAAGTTTCTGCGGAAGGCTTGAAGTGACATTTTGTACCGGTCTGCTGGGATTCCCCTACTGCAGCGAGTGCTGCATCCGGTACACCATGGCGATACGTCTGTTCCCAGATTTTTCCGTCGCGCCAGATCGTTAACCTGAAGGTTTCTGATAGGGCATTAACAACCGACACACCAACTCCGTGTAATCCACCCGATACCTTGTAGTTGCTATCGTCAAACTTTCCACCCGCGTGCAGGACGGTCATGATAACTTCAGCGGCAGACTTGCCCTCTCCCTCGTGCATATCTGTCGGAATACCTCTGCCGTCATCCGTAACGGTGACAGATTCGTCCGGGTGTATTGTGACAGTGATATTCGAGCAATACCCTTCCAGCGCCTCATCAATGGCATTGTCGACGAGTTCCTGCACCATGTGGTGCAAACCGGTTCCATCATCTGTATCACCGATATACATACCCGGCCGCTTACGTACGGCATCCAGGCCTTTGAGTACTTTGATACTGCTCGAGTTATACGTTCTATCGTCGCTCATCCTGCTTTTCCTCTTCGCTGAATTGGCCGTGTTCCACGTGGAACAAGCGCACCTCAGCATCTCTCCAATTATCCACAAATTGTGAACGTTCTATACCTGTAGCAAGAATCTGTGCACCGGTATCAACCAATAATCCACATACACCAGCTCTATGCTTCTGGTCCAACTCTGCGGCTAGATCATCTATCAGATAGACCGGGGAACCCTTTGTTGTTTGGCCAAATACACGACCCTGCGCTAATAACAGTGACCAGGCCAGAATTTTGAGTTCTCCTCGAGAACCTGAAGCGGCGACTGATTGTTTGCCAATCCGCATTCTGAGATCAGCGCGATGTGGTCCGGATTGCGTAAACCCTCGCTGCTGATCTGAGGACAACTGCCGCGCAAGCTGTCCAGCCAGCCCTTCCGTCTCATCCCAACCCCGGTAATAAGTACAACTAATATCCGCCAAACCTGCCAGTTCATCTACTATAGACAAAAACTCCCGGCTCAGATGGCCAAAATAGTCTTCACGCTGTCGATCTATCTCTAAAGAGAGGGTTATGAATTGATCATTCCAACCGTCCAATTCCCCTGGTTGAAGCCTCGGTTTTCGTAGCAGTTCGTTTCTCTGTCGCAGGCACCGGTTCATTTGCTCCCAAAGTTCACCGAAAGAAGGTTCCACGTGGAACAAACCCCAATTCAGGAACTGGCGACGATTCAACGGCGGGCCAACCAACAACTCAACTGTATTCGGACCCAACACTACGCTGGGCAGACTGCGTGCCAGGATTGATGCGCGCTGAACCTTTTCTCCATTCAGCCGAATTTCCCTGGACCCGTCCCTGCCACGTTTAACACCTAGCGCGGCTTTCTGCCCCTGCTCCCCAACAATCGCTCCAAATACTACGCAGTCCTGCTCTCCCCGGCTAATCAGAGGATCAACACTATTGCTGCGAAATGATCGAGCCGAGCCGAGAAAATACACGCTCTCGAGCAAACTTGTCTTCCCACTGCCATTTGCACCAAGAAACAGATTAACTCCGCTTATCAGCTCGATATTGGCACTCTTGATATTTCTAACATTGCTGATGCCAAGACGGCTCAGGGTCATAGCTTCATTGGCATAACAACAAACACGGAATTGTCGTCGCCTGGTTCTTCCATTAGCGCACTACTGTTCCCGTCGTGCAACGTGATGCGAACCTTATCACCATCGACAACACCCAGGACATCCTGGATATAGCTAACATTAAAACCAACCTCCAACTCACCACCATCGTAGTCGACCGAAACGATTTCTTCAGCTTCTTCCTGTTCAGGGTTATTTGCTGTCAATTGAAGTTGTCCTGATGACAGATTCACCCGAATCCCTCTAAACTTCTCATTCGACAGAATAGCCGTCCTGCTAAGTGCCTGCCTGAACTCCTGTTTATCCGCCAACACTACTTTATCGCCGTTTCTGGGAACTACACGTTCGTAGTCCGGGAACCGACCGTCCACCAATTTGGTGGTAAGCGTAAAATCGCTGGTACTTGCACACAGGTGATTGGAACCAATGGTTACCTCTACATCACCATCGAGTTCATTCAGCAACCGTTGCAGTTCAAGAACTCCCTTGCGAGGTACAATAACCTGCCTCACCTCTTCTGCTCCACCTTCCAGGGCAAGGCTCGACATTGCCAGTCGGTGGCCGTCCGTTGCGACTGTTCTCACATGGCCGCCACCCAATTCAAGCAACATACCGTTCAGGAAATACCGGACGTCCTGTTGCGCCATTGCAAAACTGGTTCGGTCTATAAGGCGCTTGAGCGCCTTTGCATTCAGGCTGGTTGTTACTTCGGTCGCAGAACGATCTACCGTTGGAAAGTCATCAGCGGGCAACGTTGAGAGCGCGGAGCGAAACCGGCCCGACTTGATCGTCAATCGCTGATCTGTAAATTCAAGTTCAACCTCTGCCTTGTCGGGTAATTCCCGTACAATATCCAGAAGCTTTCTAGCCGGTACTGTCACATCGCCAGGCTCGGCTGCCTCCAGTACTACTCGCCCAATAAGCTCTACTTCGAGATCGGTGCCGGTAACCGACAATCCTTCGGCTGTTACCTGCAGCAGAACGTTGGAAAGAACGGGCAACGTCTGTCGCCTCTCCACGACGCCTGCTACCTGCTGGAGCGGACGGAGCAACGCTTCTCGATCAAGCTTCAATTTCATTTTTGGTACCAAACCTTGTTAGTAAGTGTTCACATCCTGTAATAGCAAGCTATAAGACCATTGGGCTGATAACGAATAGTGACCTGTTGTCAGCTGGATCCGTCAACAGCGCTGGCGCGGCGGTGCCAGAAGCCTGAAGTCGAATCTTTTCACCATGCATCACATCCATTACATCAAGGAGATATCGAAGGTTAAAAGCCAATTCCATCTCCTCACCCTCGTACGCCACAACAACCACTTCTTCCGCCTCTTCCTGGAGGGGATTACTCGCACGGAAAACCAATTCACCTGGCCGCAATACCAGGACCACCTGGTGATAGATCTCATTTGACAGAATTGCTGTCCTCACCAGCGCGTCCCGAAGCTCTCGTCTGTTACCCTGCAGATCTACAACGCCGGTGGTGGGTATTGCTCTTCTGTAATCGGGATACTTGCCATCAATGAGACTGGTTGTCAGGGTAACGTCGCCCACCTTGGCACGCAGATGGTTTTCGGAGAAATGAAGCGTCACATCCCCTTCTGCATTGGCAAATACCCGCGCCAACTCTGCTACTCCCTTGGATGGAATTATAAACTGCCTCGGCTCCGATACCGATACTTCAGCGGGAATAAAAGTACTGGCCAAACGTTGACCATTTGTAGCCACGACCCGAAGCTGGCTATCCATAACCTCAAAGAGCATGCCGTTTAGAAAATACCTGACATCCTGTTGCGCCATCGCAAACCGACAGCGATCCAGTAGTAACCCCAGAGACTCAGCAGGCAAGGAAACAAGTGTACCGGCAGATAACGGCGTAACGAGAGGAAACTCATAGGCGGGAATGGTTGCGAGACTGGACTTAAAGCGGCCAAAGCTGACCCCCAGATGCCCTTGAGTAAAGTCGAGCTCTACCTCTGCTCCCACTGGCATATTTCGCCAGAGATCCAGTAATTTACGGGCTGGTACTGTTGTGGCATCAGTACCATCTGCGGAGAAATCCCGGGTAGCGATGCTGATTTCTATCTCATTGTCTGAGCCGGTAATTACCAACGAGTTCTCTGATACATCAAGCAACAGATTTCCCAGGACCGGCACCGTGTGACGGCGCCCTACAAGCCCGGCCGCTAATTGCAGCGGCACAAGAAGCGATTCCCGTTTTACTGTTAACCGCATCTGGCCAGATCCATAGCCATAGGTGTCAGCCCGTGAGCGTTCGCAACAGGTTGTTATAATCTTCCCGGATGTCCCGCATGCTTTCCTTTAGCTCTTCAATCTTGCGGCAGGCATGCAGCACCGTCGTGTGATCACGACCACCAAATGAATCGCCTATTTCTGGCAGACTGCGGCTGGTGAGCTCTTTTGCCAGGGCCATTGCCATCTGCCTGGGCCTCGCTACCGACCTGGAACGCTTCTTCGAATGCATGTCTGCAACACGAATATTGTAATAATCTGCCACGGTACGCTGGATATTCTCGATCCCTACCTGTCGGTCCGAAATAGCGATCAGATCTTTTAGCGCGTCCTTTACCTGATCGATCGTAATCTCGCGACCAGTAAAAAGTGCATTTGCCTTGACGCGTTTTAATGCCCCTTCCAGTTCACGAACGTTCGACCTGATTCGTTCAGCAATAAAGAAAGCTACATCATGAGCCAGGTTAACTTGCTCCATTTGTGCCTTTTTCATCAGGATCGCCACCCGCGTCTCCAACTCTGGTGGCTCCATTGGCGCTGTCATGCCCCAGACAAATCGGCTCTTGAGGCGCTCTTCCAGCCCCTCTATCTCTTTTGGATACCGATCCGATGTCAGCACTATCTGGCTCCCATCTTCCTGTAACCTATTGAAAACATGGAAGAACTCTTCCTGGGACTTCATACCCTTGGCCAGAAACTGAATATCATCCATCAGCAGAAGGTCAACAGACCGATAGTACTGCGTAAACTCTGACATGGCCCCTCGCTCGATAGCACGAACCATATCTTCCATAAACCGCTGCGAGTACATGTAAGCGACCCGAATACCAGGATGCTTTTCGACAATTGCATTACCAACAGCATGCATCAGGTGAGTCTTGCCCAATCCCACCCCACCGTAAAGCAGCAGACACTTGTAGGTTGCGCCCATATTCTCGGCAACCTGAAAAGCCGCCGCCCGCGCCAGTTCGTTTGACCTGCCTTCTACGAAGGTATCAAAGGTGAATTCCTTGTTGAGATCGAGCAATGGATAAAAACTGTCTCGATTCCCAAAGTCGGGTACCGATGTCTTTTCATCACTGCGACGCGGTCGCTGACGGGTTGTACCAATCTGCAGTGAAACCGACCCGGAGCCATTCTGCTGGGCCAGTTCGATAATTCTTTGCAGCAACTGATCTGAAACCTGATCACGAATATACTTATTCGGCGCCAGCAATCTTATTTCGTTCTCAGTCGCTTCTGCCTGTAGGGGCCGAATCAGCGTATTGAACTGTCTGGACGTCAGTTCGCCTTCCAAACTATCCAGACATTTTTCCCAGACTAAAGCCCCCACAGATCCTCCGGTAGACTGCGTTATTATTGTGTAGTGTTGGAGATTTCAACCAGACAGGAACCAAATAAGAGCGCCTTGCTGACGATCGCCATAGTAACCCCAAACATAACCACAAGCCAACTGTTAACAACAAAAAAAGTGAAATACTTTTTCTTATTTTTCAATAAGTTATGTCTAACATCCGGTCAGTATGCAGTGGTTAACCTGTGTGTAACCTGTGGATAAAATTTCACATTTATCTGATCACGGCCAGGGTGGGGATAAGCCTTGTAACCATCCATAGGTTGTCCACAGGAACCACGCCCTTAATCAACCGAAAGACCACCGACTTTCAAATCGCCTAACCTACTGATAAAGCACTGGGTAATACAAACTACCCACAGGCCAGGCCCTCTTAATAAGAGTAGTAGTAACAAGTTTCTATATATATAAATCTTCTTCTATTATCTGTAGCCAAAACTCTGTAGAAAAATGAAGTAGCCCAAATAACCCACAAAAAAAGTTCAGGCCAGACCGAACCGAACGCAGCACGAAACAAAAAATGGCCTTAAACAAAATTGACCTATCGCCTCTTCTTCTTTAGAATCGCGCCTCCTGTTTTCCGGTCTCCGGTGTATAAAGATGAAAAGAACATTTCAACCCAGCGTATTGAAGCGTAAGCGTACTCATGGTTTCCGCTCACGAATGGCGACCAAAGCCGGTCGAATGGTGTTGAAAAGACGTCGGGCCAAAGGTCGCAAGGTACTCTCGGCCTGATAACCAGTCATCAGCCTGAAGGATTCCCAAGGCACTTCCGCCTCCTGACTAAATCCGATTTTGATCAGGTTTTCTCCAAAACGGAGTTCCGGTTTTCCAAACCGCCTTTTCTGTTGCTTGCTACATCAAATCCGGTCTCTGCTGGTCGAATGGGTACTGTGGTCAGTAAAAAAGTCGCGGGCAACGCTGTAAACCGAAACAGGATCCGCCGCGTTATAAAAGAATCATTTCGGCGAACGTGCAATGAAAAAAAAATCGATATTGTTATCATTGCCAGACCACCTGCACGGCACGCCGCAAATACTGAATTGTTTTTGGCGCTGGAAGCAATGTGGACAGCTTTAGCGGCAAAGCGCTGGAAACCTTCATGAATATCCCGCAGTCAGTCCTGATTAACCTGCTCAAGATTTACCAGTTAACGTTAAGCCTGGTACTAGGACAGCGCTGTCGTTTCTACCCTTCATGTTCCAGTTACGCCATAGAAGCGATTAGCCTTCATGGTGTCCTGCGTGGCTCTTTTCTTGCCATTAAACGTGTTGGCAAATGCCACCCTTTTCATCCTGGAGGCGTGGACCATGTCCCTGACCACTCCTGCTCCTCCAAACCGGCTGCAACGGAGTAACCGTGGACATCCAACGAATCCTAATCCTGCTGGGCCTCGCTGTAACATCCTACATGCTGGTACTGGCATGGAACGAAGACTACGGTGACAGGGGGGCCACATCGCAGCCAGCAGCGATAGCCGCGCCGTCTGCTGATACGATCCCGGATATTTCTGATGACGGTACTGTGGTTGCGTCTGATGAAATACCTCTCGCGGCGGAAATGTTGCCGGCAAGAACAGCGCCAGCAACAACGGCTGTTACCACAATGGATACGAGCCGTTTTATTGAAGTTAAAACTGACGTACTCAACATCAGGATAGATCGTAATGGCGGCGACATAGAGCATGTGCTCCTGCCGGCCTTCCCGGAACATATCGACACACCCGATGTCCCGTTTCCCCTGGTTGATCCCCGAAACAATTATGCGGCTCAAAGTGGACTTGTTGGCCCCAACGGCACTGACAAACCAGAAGGCAGACCGCTCTTCCAGACCAGGCAGTCTGTGTATGAACTTGGCAACGACAACGAACTGACTGTTGACCTAACCCTGCCAGAAGTCGACGGCATAAAGCTTGTCAAACGGTTTACCTTCTTCCGGGGCGACTACCTGATCAACGTCGACTATCTCGTAGAAAACAATTCTGCCACGCCCTGGACCGCAGCGCTGTTTGGCCAGATAAAACGAAACGGCGAAAGTCCGGTGTTCAGCGATGAAAACGGCATGGGTTTAAAACCATATGTTGGTGCCGCGACCTTCCAGCCTGGTTCCCCGTATACCAAACTGCAATTTGACGATATAGAAGAAGAACGGTACCAGCAGAACATAGAGGGCGGTTATATCGCCATGGTCCAGCACTACTTTCTGAGTGCATGGATACCAGAAGCCGGTAAAACGCATACCTATACGGCCAGAAAACTAAACGGTCAGGATGTGTACCTCTTCGAGTTTACGTCACCGCTTCAGTCGGTCGCGCCCGGTGACAAGGGCACAATAGGTGCACAATTTTATGCAGGTCCAAAGGACCAGTATCGATTGGAGCAGATAACCCCGGGGCTTGATCTAACCGTTGACTATGGATTCCTCTGGTGGCTGGCCCAGCCTCTGTTTGACCTGCTCAACCTGATACATGGTGTGGTCAATAACTGGGGTGTCGCTATTATTTTGCTCACCGTAATTGTAAAGACGTTGCTGTATCCGCTGTCAGCAGCCAGTTTCCGCTCAATGGCCAAGATGAGGAAGCTACAGCCAGAAATGGCCAGGCTGAAAGAGCGTTATGGTGACGATCGACAACAGTTTTCCCAGGCGATGATGGAACTCTACAAAAAGGAAGGCGCCAATCCTCTGGGTGGCTGCTTCCCCGTTTTGCTGCAGATGCCTGTTTTTCTTGCCCTCTACTGGACCCTGCTGGAAAGCGTTGAACTGAGACAGGCGCCATTTATGCTATGGATTCACGACCTGTCGGATATGGATCCCTACTTTGTCCTGCCGATTCTCATGGGCATCTCAATGTATGTTACCCAAATGCTTCAGCCAGAACCGCCCGACCCCATGCAGGCGAAAATATTCAAACTGATGCCAATCATGTTCACCTTCTTCTTCCTCTGGTTCCCTTCCGGATTAGTGCTCTATTGGCTCGTCAACAACCTGCTGTCTATTCTTCAACAGTGGTACGTAACGAGGCAACTCGAAAAGAAAACCTGACAAGCTGTTATGAGCCGCGGTGTCTCCAGCAAAGATACAATAGCTGCTATAGCGACGCCGCCCGGTCGTGGTGGAATCGGCATTGTCAGAATCTCGGGATCTGGTGTGTCGGCTATCGCTGCTGCGGTACTTGGTAAATTACCCCCGCCCCGGCTGGCCTGGCTCACAAACTTCCTGGCAGATGACGGCAGTACCATCGATAGTGGCATAGCCCTTTTTTTCCCCACCCCAAATTCTTTTACTGGAGAGGATGTGCTGGAACTACAGGGACACGGTGGTCCTGTAGTGATGGACATGCTCCTTGAACAGGTTGTTAGGGCCGGTGCCCGCATAGCGCTGCCCGGTGAGTTCAGTGAGCGCGCATATCTCAACGACAAAATTGATCTTACCCAGGCTGAAGCCATCGCGGACCTCATCGACAGCGTTAGCCAACAAGCGGCTAGAGGGGCAGTACGGTCCCTTGCCGGCGAGTTTCGGCAGAGAATAGAAAAACTGTCTGAACAGATGATTCGTCTTCGCATGTATGTGGAAGCCGCGATCGATTTTCCAGAAGAAGAAATAGACTTTCTGGAAGACGATCGGATCGGCAATTCGCTGACCAGCATACAGCAGGCACTCGACACCACAATAGCCGAAGCCCGTCAGGGTGCCTTGCTGAAAGAAGGCATCAGCCTTGTGATTGTTGGCAGGCCCAATGCCGGCAAGTCCAGTCTCATGAATCGGTTAACTGGCAATGAGTCTTCTATTGTTACCAGCGTGCCGGGTACAACGCGTGACCTGGTCCGTGAACATATCCATATTGATGGCATACCGCTTCGGCTCGTAGATACGGCTGGGCTCAGGCCAAGTCCTGATGAAGTAGAGGCAGAAGGCATCAGGCGGGCGCTGCAAGAGGCCAAGTCCGCTGATCAGGTGCTGCTTGTGATTGATGCCAGTGGAGACGCTGGTGATCACCTGGCCGAGACAGAGTTGTTGCGATCAGAACTCGATAAGGCTGGCAACATCACAGTGGTGCTCAATAAACTGGACCTGATAGACAGGGCGCTGGCTAGTAATCTGACAACGCCACTACTGGTATCTGCAAAAACCGGAGAAGGCATAGATTCGCTCAAGGCTCATATAAAACACCTCGCGGGTTTCGACAACGCCGGTGAAGGCGCATTTACGGCAAGACGCAGACACCTGGAAGCGCTGCGACGTGCTCATCTGTGTCTTGAGGCAGGGCAACGCGAGCTTACGCAGAACATGGCGGGAGAACTATTGGCCGAAGAACTTCGACTAGCGCACGAGGCGCTCTCAGAGATTACCGGCGAATTCAGCTCCGACGACCTCCTGGGAGAAATATTTGCGAGTTTCTGTATCGGCAAATAGCCAGAAGAAGCCCACGACCTGCGACTCTAGCTAGAAGCCCAAACTTCATCCACTGGTAGACCAGGCGCGTCCAGCTAGTCGTGGACTTCCAGTTGATCATCCGTATACTTGCCCGTCCCTACAGGAGGGTGACACATGGATTACCCCGAACAGTTTGATGTCATCGTGATTGGCGGTGGCCACGCTGGCACCGAGGCCGCCCTTGCTGCAGCCAGAATGGGCGCGCGTACCCTGCTGCTGACACAGAATATAGAAACGCTTGGTCAAATGTCCTGCAATCCGGCAATAGGCGGGATTGGCAAGAGCCACCTGGTAAAAGAGATCGACGCGCTCGGTGGCGCTATGGCACAAGCCGCCGATCGAGCGGGTATTCACTTTCGTACGCTAAATGCCCGTAAGGGACCAGCAGTGCGTGCAACGCGTGCACAGGCTGACCGGATGCTGTACAGACGAGCGATCCGGGGTTTTATCGAAGCGCAGGAAAACCTGTTGGTGTTTCAGCAGTCAGCTGATGACCTCGTTTGTGCAGGCGATCGGGTTACCGGGGTTGTCACGAACCTTGGGCTTCGCTTTATGGGGAGCGCAGTTGTATTGACGGTAGGTACATTTCTCGGTGGCATTATCCATGTGGGCATGGATAAGCAGGCTGGTGGCAGGGCAGGCGACGCGCCTTCAAACCGCCTCGCTGACCGCTTGCGCGAGATGCCTTTTACGGTCGGTCGTCTGAAGACCGGGACGCCGCCGCGTATTGATGGCAGCACCGTTGACTACAGCGGCCTCGAGGAACAACCCGGGGACGAACCACGTCCCGTCATGTCGTTTATGGGAAATCGTGCGGATCACCCTGCCCAGGTCTCATGTTTCATTACCCATACCAGTGAACAGACCCATGACATTATCCGTTCCGGTCTGGACCGTTCCCCCTTGTATACCGGTGAGATTGATGGCGTTGGCCCCCGGTACTGCCCCTCTATCGAAGATAAGGTAGTCCGTTTTGCGGACAAGACATCCCACCAGATCTTCATTGAACCGGAAGGCCTCGATACCAATGAGCTCTATCCCAATGGCATATCCACCAGCCTGCCGTTTGATGTGCAATTAGCGCTGGTAAGAAGTATCAAGGGCTTTGAACACGCACACATTACTCGCCCTGGATACGCTATAGAGTATGACTTTTTTGAACCAAGGGAATTGAAACCCTCGCTGGAAACCCGACATGTGCAGGGCCTTTTCTTCGCCGGTCAGATTAATGGCACAACAGGTTATGAAGAGGCGGGGGCACAGGGCCTTATCGCGGGTATCAACGCAGCCCGGCTCGCGTTTGGAGAATCGCCCTGGACGCCAGCGCGCAGCGAGGCCTATATCGGTGTACTGATTGACGATTTGATTACCATGGGCACCAAAGAACCTTACCGGATGTTTACCAGCCGGGCAGAGTATCGACTGATACTGCGGCAGGATAATGCGGACCGCCGCCTGACGCCGCAAGGGCGCGAACTTGGCCTGGTTGGCGAAGAACGCTGGGCGCGCTTTAACGAGAAAACTGCAATGCTGTCGACTCGCCGCAACGTGCTGGAAGCAAGTCTTGGCAGGCCTGGCGATGAGCAGATTGAAGCGCTGGTAGGTCAGCCTCTCGCCAGGGAGTACACATTGGCAGACCTGTTGAAACGACCTGGCGTCACGATCGAAGCGATGCTATCGAGCGTGGGTCTTGATTGGGAAGATGAGGAAGTTAACGAACAGTTGGAAATTGATCTCAAGTATGAGGGATATATTACACGGCAACAGGATGAGATTGACCGGGTTCAGTCACAGCATGGCCTCCCCATACCGGAGGAGATTGATTACCAATCCATTGGCGGGTTGTCGCATGAAGTTCGGCAGAAACTTGACCAGGTCAGGCCGGCCACCGTCGGCCAGGCGTCACGTATACCAGGGATGACGCCAGCTGCAATATCTCTGTTACTTGTCCACCTGAAGAAGGCGGGTCACTACAGAAGGACTGCCTAGTGTCAATTGATCCACCGGAGCTGACGGAACTTCGTGCCGGACTGGAAACGCTTGGCATCCCGGTTGGAGAAGAAGCGATTGGTCTGTTGTTGGACTATGATCGCTTGCTCCAGCGTTGGAATCGGGTCTACAACCTGACGCGAGTGCTGGAGGATAGGTCCACGGCCTATCATTTGCTCGACTCACTTGCCGTCCAGCCGTTCCTGGAGGGCGACTCGTTGATTGATGTTGGCAGTGGGGGCGGTCAGCCCGGTATACCGCTTGCCATCTGCAACCCGGGGCTTGCCGTGACGCTGCTCGACAGTAACGGCAAAAAGGTGCGTTTTCTGGAGCAGGCCAGAATCAGTCTGGGTCTGCGCAATGTCCGCGTGGCGCATTCTCGGGTAGAGGATTTTGAAGGCAGCTTTGCTATGGTGACCTGCCGGGCCTTTGCTCCCTTGCCTGAAATTTGCAAATTGACGGCTCACCTGCTCGCCCCGGGGGGAAAGATCCTGGCGATGAAAGGCGCAGTGGAGACGGCAGAAGTTGAGCGGTCTTACGGAGAGCTTTTGTTCCAGTGCAGCCACAACCTGGCGGTACCTGGTATCCAAGGCAGACGACAGCTCATTGTAATGGAAAAAAGGTAAGGAGCCGGTTTTGGCGATTATCCTGGCAATAGCGAATCAAAAAGGTGGTGTTGGCAAGACGACAACCGCGGTTAACCTGGCGGCGTCCCTTGCGGCCATGCGTCGCCGGGTGCTTGTTGTGGACCTAGACCCCCAGGGGAATGCCACGATGGGTAGTGGCGTCGACAAGAGTGAGCTTGAAACCAGTGTTTATGATGTCGTGGTTGACGGGTTGCCCGTCGAGGCGGCCGTCGTAGAGGCAGAATCAGCAGGCTATGAGATTCTTGGGTCCAACGTCGACCTCACCGCGGCTGAGCTTGCGCTGATGGACGCAGATCAGCGGGAATATCGGCTGCGGACGGCGCTTGGTGCGGTGCAGGACCGTTATGATTTTGTTGTTATAGATTGTCCCCCCTCGCTGAGCCTGTTGACGATTAATGGTCTGGTGGCGGCAAACGCGGTCATCATACCGATGCAATGCGAATATTATGCACTGGAGGGGTTGTCTGCACTGATGAATACCGTCTCACGGATTACCGGTAAGCTGAATCCTTCACTCGAGATAGAGGGCATTGTGCGTACGATGTTTGATCCCCGCAACAGCCTGACCATAGACGTATCCCGACAGTTGCTTGACCATTTCGGCGACAAGGTATTTCGGACCGTCGTACCCCGGAATGTCCGGCTTGCCGAGGCGCCGAGCTATGGTTTGCCGGTGTTGTATTATGATAAACAGTCTCGCGGAGCCAAGGCCTACCTGGCGCTGGCCAGTGAACTGGTGCGCCGATACGAGCTTCGCTCGCAGGAAGCCGAAAGGGCTTAAAACTTACAGGAATACATACCAGGTAATGCAGGATACGCCAGGCACACTGGTCAGGGACAATGTAATGGCAGGAAAGAGAAGACTGGGCCGTGGGTTGGATGCGTTGCTGGGCGCCGAGGTCCGGCCAGACGCCGCGGCACCGATGGGTGGACAGCTGCTTGAGGAAGTCCCTGTTGAATGGATCAGGCCCGGAAAATACCAGCCCCGCAAGGTGATGGATGAGTCGACCTTGCAGGAGCTGGCCGCATCGATTCGTGCACAGGGTGTCATGCAGCCGATTGTGCTTCGAAGTGTTGGCGAAAAACGGTATGAAATTATCGCCGGCGAGCGTCGCTGGCGCGCTGCCCAATTGGCTGGCCTGGCGAAGGTACCCGCGGTAATCAGGGAAGTAGACGATGAAGCGGCCATCGCCATGTCCCTTATCGAGAATATTCAGCGCGAAGACCTTAATCCAATGGAAGAAGCGCATGCGCTGCAGCGCCTGATACAGGAATTTGAGCTGACGCATCAGCAAGTCGCGGATGCTGTGGGCAAAAGCCGGACAGCGGTGACAAACTATCTGCGGTTAATTAACCTGGCGCCGCCTGTCGCCCAGATGCTGGGCAACGGTGATATCGAAATGGGCCATGCCCGGGCACTGCTTGGCTTACCCGATGACCAACAGGCAGCAGCAGCCCGCGAAATAGCCGCAAGGTCGATGAACGTTCGACAGGCAGAGGCGCTGGTTCGCAGTCTCTCGGCTGGCAAGAAGGAAAAGATGCCAGCGCGCAATGTTGACGCTGATACCCGAACGCTGGAGCAGCGAATATCTTCCCAGCTAGGCCAGCCGGTGCAGATTCAGCACACGACAAAAGGCAAAGGCAAGCTGGTGATCAATTACAATAGCCTCGATGAACTGGACGGCATTCTGAGCCACTTTGGTGAACTGGACTAACAGGCAGGTTTTTCCGATGAATACTGCGGAAAACCCTTGTATATGCGATAGTTTCAAGTTGATTGGCCACACGTAAATCACTATACTCTGCCACCGCAACGGACCCGGGTTTTTGGTAACGGGACGTTCAAGAGAGAAACAGCGAGCCTGATTCAATCGATAACCGAGGCCAAAGACCAGCGTACCGAATTTTTCGGGCGCAACTGATAGCGACGATTCTCGCCACAACCCTTTTTGTACCTTTTGACTGGGTTGCCGCCTACTCTGTATTTCTGGGCGGAATGGTGTGTCTCCTGCCAGGTGCCTTTGCGGCTTATCGACTCAGCAGGCAAACCGCTAACGTCAGCATTGCGGCCAGCAATATGGTGATGGCGGAGTTGGGTAAGTTTGCGTTGACGTTTGGACTGTTTGTGGTGATTTTTACCCAGGTTGAGCCACTAGACGCGCTGTTTTTCTTTGGGTCGCTTGTTGGGGCGCATGGCTTTTATATAGTAGTGCCACTTTTAGACAGGCACGAACAGAAATCATTGGGATAGAGACAAGAAGACTGATATGGCCAGTGAAAACGGCGTACTGACCTCCGAAGCTTACATCGAGCACCACCTGACGAACCTGGTCTATGGTCAACACCCAGACGGTAACTGGGGTTGGGCTGCATCCCAGGCAGAAATCAAGGAGATGGGGTTTTGGGCTATCCATGTCGACAGCATGTTCTGGTCCCTGTTTCTGGGTTTTCTGTTTATTGGCTTGTTTGTCGCGGGTGCTCGCAAGGCGACTACCGGCGTCCCGGGCGGATTCCAGAATGCCTGTGAAATGGCCGTCGAATTTGTAGAAGATAGTATCAGGCAGGTTTTTGGTACCAGACCGAACCCCATCATTGGGCCACTATCCCTGACCATTCTGGTCTGGGTGTTTCTGATGAATGCGATGGATCTTGTGCCTGTAGACTGGATACCTCATGCCGCAGCGCTCGCTGGTATCCCGTATTTTAAAGTAGTGCCGACGACCGACCCGAACGTGACGCTGGGTATGTCTTTTAGCGTCTTCCTGCTTGTCATTTATTACAACTTCAAGATCAAGGGTCCAATAGGATTTGGCGCAGGACTGGTCACACATCCCATTCCCCATTGGAGTATGTACTGGTTCAATCTCATTCTTGAAACAGTAGACATGATTGCGAAACCTCTCTCACACGGCTTGCGTCTGTTTGGCAACCTCTACGCCGGCGAGATGATATTTATTCTGATTGCTCTGCTGCCGTTTTACGCGCAGTGGGCATTATCGCTACCCTGGGCGCTGTTCCACATCATCATTATCAGCCTCCAGGCTTTCGTGTTCATGATCCTGACCATCGTTTTCCTTACCCAGGCACATGACACAGGCGAACATCATTAACCTAAAGACATTTAACTTTCACCAATCTGACTAGCAACCGCAGGAGTAAGTCATGGAACAATCCCTCATTTTTAT